>NZ_JANQOY010000170.1 GCF_028285565.1 Acaryochloris sp. IP29b_bin.148 | reverse complement strand
GAGTGCGTCCACAAAGGGGATGGCAAGGGTCAATGATGGTAACCGTTTTCTCTGGTGATAATCTACGACCAATAGGGGTATTGTCTTGGTTGGATTTTGACGCTCAGTGGAGAAGACACGGTTGCAAATTATCAAAAAGCTTTGCGCACAGTAACCTACAACAATACTGCTGAAGAGCCTGATACAACAGATCGTATGATTCAGTTTGTTATTGATGATGGTCAAGATCACAGCAATATCAGTGCTGTAGCAACCACAACGCTTTCATTCACGTCATTTAATCAACTTGACGGCACAGATCGCTCAGATCAAATACTGGGAACCTCTGAAGCCGATTTAGTTCAAGGCTTTAAAGGCAATGATTTCCTGTCGGGACAATCTGGGGATGACTCTTTGCGAGGGGGTAACGGCAATGACAAATTATTCGGTAATCAGGGTAATGACAGTCTCAAGGGTGGGCGAGGAAATGATGCCCTATTCGGCGGGCAGGACGACGATATCCTCAGAGCGGGGATGGGTAAGGATCTTCTGTTTGGGAATAAGGGTGATGACCAGCTCCTAGGGCAGCATGGAGATGATGCCTTATACGGTGGGCTAGGTAACGATGACCTTCAAGGCGGACGCGGTCGAGATTTGCTCAATGGGGGAAGCGGTAATGATATTCTCTCAGGAGCAGGTAGCAGCGATTATTTATTTGGCGGGCAAGGCAGCGATCAGTTTGTCTTGAGTGCTGGCAATGGCACGGACATTATCTTTGATTACCAAGATGGTGTTGACTCTTTTGTCTTAGTCGATCTGAGTTTCGATGATTTAGAGGTTCGGCAAGAGTTCGGACAAACAATTATCCAGGTAAACACAACCCAGGAAGTGTTGGGTATCTTATTAGGTGTAAAAGCTAGCAGCATCGATCAAACCGATTTTTCATCGTAACGACATCCAGGCTGCAATTCCTATGTGTTGTGGAGATTATTTTTCTGAAATCGTTCTCTCAACAACAAGAACCTACCGCATGCTGTCTACCTGTTATTACAGGCGTAGCAAGATTCACATAGAGATGCAGCCTAAATCGTTATGACCCTTGTCGGAGCTTGTCTAGAACACTTTGATCTTCCATCGTAGACGCATCGCCAGCGATATCTTCACCACTGGCTAAGTTCCGTAAGAACCGCCGAATAATTTTGCCAGAGCGGGTTTTAGGCAAAGCATCGGCAAAGCGAATCTCACCCGGACGGGCAATCACCCCAATCTCATTGACCACATGCTGCTTCAGTTCAGCATTGAGTTCATCACTAGGGGGATGGGTATTTTCTAAAGTGACAAAGGCAAACACATCTTCGCCTTTAAGATCATCTGGACGACCGACCACAGCGGCTTCTGCCACGGCAGGATGGGAGACTAGAGCAGACTCAATCTCCATCGTACCTAGACGGTGCCCAGACACATTGATCACGTCATCGACGCGGCCCATAATCCAGAAATAACCATCCTCGTCTCGGCGAACCCCATCCCCAGCAAAGTATACGTACTTGCCATCTTTGGGAGGGATATGTTCCCAGTAGGTCTTTCGGAACCGATCGTCATCACCGTAAACAGTGCGCATCATGCTGGGCCAGGGGTGGCGGACCACCAAATAGCCCCCTTCGTTGTCGGCCACGGGGTTACCATCCAAATCGACAACATCTGCCAAAATTCCTGGAAAGGGACGAGTGGCCGAGCCGGGTTTAGTGGCAGTGGCACCAGGGAGGGGCGTAATCATAAAACCCCCCGTTTCCGTTTGCCACCAGGTATCGATGATTGGACATTTGCCACCACCAATCACCTGTTGATACCAGATCCAGGCTTCTGGATTAATGGGTTCACCCACGGTACCTAAAATTCGGAGAGAAGATAAATCACGGGCTTGGGGATGCTGATCGCCCAATTTGATAAAGGCACGGATCGCCGTCGGTGCCGTATAGAAGATATTAACGCCGTACTTTTCTACCACATCCCAGAGACAGCCTGGGTTAGAGGCCCGAGGGGCTCCTTCATACATCAAGGAAGTCGCACCATTAGAGAGGGGACCATAGACAATATAGCTATGACCGGTAATCCAGCCTACGTCCGCTGTACACCAGTAGACATCGTTCTCCTTCAGGTCAAAAGCCCATTTGCAGGTCATATGGGTGTAAAGGTTGTAGCCACCCGTGGTATGTACCACCCCTTTAGGCCGTCCGGTAGTACCACTGGTATAGAGAATAAACAGCATATCTTCGCTGTCCATGGGTTCGGGCGGACAGTCTGCGGAGGCAGCCGGGACTAGTTCATGCCACCAATGATCGCGATTCGGTGCCATAGTGACATCGGCCTTGGTGCGCTGTACCACCAGCACGTTTTTAACACTGGGGACACCATTATCGGCTAAGGCTTTGTCGACAGCGACTTTTAAGGGGACGGCCTTATCTTTGCGAAAGCCGCCATCGGCAGTAATTACAGCTTTGGCTTCGGCATCGTTAAGGCGATCCTTGAGAGCTTCAGCACTGAACCCGCCAAAGATGACGGTGTGAGGGGCACCGATGCGGGCGCAGGCTAACATTGCGATCGCAGCTTCCGGGACCATCGGCATATAAATACCGACCCGGTCGCCTTTGCTGACGCCGAGCTGCTTGAGCACGTTAGCGGCCTGACAAACTTCCCGATGCAGTTGAGCATAGGTGAGGGTGCGCGAATCTCCCGGTTCCCCTTCCCAAATCAGGGCGGCTTTGTTGCGTCGTCCGGTTTTTAGGTGACGATCCAAGCAGTTATAGGTGATATTGAGCTTGCCACCCACAAACCATTTGGCAAAGGGCGGTTGCCAATCTAGAACCGTATCCCATTTTTCAAACCAGTCCAGTTCCTGTTCTGCCAGTTCAGCCCAAAAGGCTTGGGGGTCAGCTTCTGCTTTGGCATATAGCTGCTCATATTCTTCAGCACTTTTGATCTCGGCTTGTGCTGCTAAATCTGCAGGTGGTTGAAACAGCCGTTGTTCTTGCAGGATAGATTCAATCGTGGGTTGTGACATAGCCCTTATTCACCAGCGTCTGGATCAATGCGCAGAAGAGGAAACCTTACAATCTGCACTGTTGATCAATACGGTCGCATAAAATGCGATCGCAATTCTTTAAGCTTTTGTGATCAGCGAACAATAACACTTCAGATCGTCTAGAGAGCTGAATTTCAGTCCAAGCCGCTTCAATCACAACCCTTAACTGCTCTACAGATATTGCAGCCCAGTTAATGAAATCCACGGATGATCGTACTGGCTGGCGTAGTAATGAAGACCTCTATAGCCCCAATGATGAATATTCATGAAGTGCCAATCTGCAATATGACGTTCCCTCCCGTGGGCAATTTGCAGTACCCATCAGCACCACGATGGTTCGGTCGAGATCCATCTCTTTTCCTGATAAGAACGAGGACCTTCAGTGCTCTTGCCATATATGGGTGGTATTGACATTGCTGTTAGCGCCGAGGCAACCTTGCCGCACCACACGATTCATCCATGGCGAGTTTAAATAACGGTTGTCCACCATTTGTCTGCAATTTGGACTACCGTTTATGGTGGATACACAGATTGATCCAACAGTCTTTGCTTATTTTCCTTTATCCATTCATTGATTGTGGTTCTTTCAACTTCTACTATCCTTCAACAGCTCGTTCCCCTAGTGGGTGCAGAGCAGGTGTTGCCCTGGGCAGAGGTGGCTTTACTCTCTACCGATCAAGCTCAGCAGATCTTTGGCGAGAATACTCTGCCGTCCTATATCGTTTTTCCGCGTACTCAAGCTGAATTAGCTGCTGTGATTGCAGAGGCCCACCAACAGCACTGGCGGTTGTTAATCTGTGGTCAAGCCAGCAAACTGCATTGGGGCGGTCTCACCCAACAGATTGATTTGGTGGTCTGTACCCAATCTCTCAATCGCGTGGTGGCCCATGCGACGGGCGACTTAACCGTCACGGTGGAAGCCGGGCTATCGCTAGCAGCGCTGCAAACCGAACTCGCCCAATTTCGACAATTTGTAGCTCTTGATCCGGCCTATCCTGAGACAGCCACCCTGGGCGGACTGATTGCCACCCGTGATAGCGGCAGCTTAAGGCATCGCTATGGCAGCTTACGGGATATGTGTATTGGCATTACCGTCATTCGTGCGGATGGCCAAGCAGCTAAGGCAGGCGGCCGGGTGGTTAAAAATGTCGCCGGTTATGACTTGATGAAGCTAATGACGGGGGCCTTTGGCACTTTAGGGGTGATTTCTGAAGTTACCTTGCGTCTCTATCCGTTATCAGAAGCCTCAACAACGGTTGTTATGGGCGGCACTGAGGCTCAAATAACCGAAGTGACGCGTACATTGCTCAAAAGCACCTTGACGCCAACAGCGGTCGATTTACTGTCTGCTTCCACATTGCCAGCAGGAACGATAGATGGCGAGCTGGGCTTAGCCGTACGCTTTCAAAGTGTAGAAGAAAGCGTAGTGGCTCAATGCGATCGCATGCTGAAACTGGCCCAAGGGCTATCGAGTCTCACCCTCACCGCTGACCGAGATACAGAATTTTGGCAACAGCTCACCCATCAGTTCTGGCAACCGCCGCAATCGACCGCCCTGGTCTGTAAATTAGGCGTTCTGCCTGCCCAAGCGTCCCGATTACTAGCGCAGTTTGAGCAGTATTGCCAATCCCAAAAGATTGCCTGCTGGAGCCGCATTCATGCCGGTAGCGGCACTGGCGTCCTGCGATTAGAACATCAAGGGATAGGCAAAGACCCCTCTCCTGCGGTTGAATGGATAGGAGCGTTGCGATCGCACTGTCAAAACGCCCAAGGATTTTTAACGGTTTTAGACGCCCCGCCAGCCCTCAAGCGCAGCCTTGATATTTGGGGATATTCTGGCAACACCCTCGCCAGTATGAAACAGCTCAAACAGCAATTTGACCCCCATACTATTTTGAACCCCGATCGTTTTGTTGGTGGAATTTAATGCCTACGTCTGAATCCCCTCGTTCTTTGCAGGTTACGACTGCCCAGATGGATCTGTCGATTTCAGAACAGACGGCGCAGCCAACAAAGACGCCATCTGCTGAACAATCATTGATCGACAACTGCGTTCACTGTGGGTTTTGTCTATCCACTTGTCCCAGCTATCGGGTGATTGGTAAAGAAACTGATTCTCCACGGGGCCGAGTCTATTTAATGAATGGCCTCAACCAAGGTGAATTCACCCTGACGGACGCTACCGTTGAGCATTTTGATACCTGTCTTGGCTGTTTGGCCTGCGTCAGTACCTGCCCCTCAGGAGTGGAGTATGACCAGCTGATTACCGTCGCACGGGCTCAGATTGAGCAAAATTATCAGCGCAGCTTACCGCAACGATTGCTGCGGAAAATGCTATTTTCCTTATTGCCCTATCCGCAGCGACTACGACGTCTGCTCGGTCCCCTACAGCTGTATCAAAAGACAGGTATGCAAGCCCTGCTCCGCCAAACCGGATTGCTGGAGCGGTTGCTGCCGAAGTCCTTAGTGGCAATGGAGTCTTTGTTACCGCCGATTCAGTCCCAAGCCTTTTCGGATCCAGGACCTGAAATTTTTCCCGCCCAAGGCGAACGCCGCTATCGTGTTGGCATGATCTTGGGCTGTATCCAGCGCCTCTTTTTGTCGGAAGTGAATCAGGCCACGATTCGGGTGCTCACCGCCAACGGCTGCGAAGTGGTGATTCCCAAAAGCCAGGGGTGCTGTGCCGCTTTGCCCCATCACCAAGGCCAAGTGGACCAAGCCCAAGATTTGGCACGGCAGATGATTGATAGCTTTGCCGATACTGAACTGGATGCGGTAATTATCAACGCCTCCGGCTGTGGCCATACGCTGAAGGAATATGGGCAGATTTTAAAAGAGGATGTATCGTATTGCGATCGCGCCCAAGCCTTTGCTCAAAAAGTCAAAGACGTCCAAGAATTCTTGGATGAGGTCGGCTTAACCACTCCCTTATCTCCCCTACAGGCAGAGCCACTGACGGTGGTCTATCAAGATGCCTGCCATATGCTACACGGTCAAAAAATTCAGGCCCAACCGCGCCGTCTACTCCAACAAATTCCCGGTTTAGGACTGCGCGAACCTCGCGATGCTTTTCTCTGCTGTGGCAGTGCTGGCATCTACAACATCCTCCAGCCAGAGATTGCCGAGGAGTTAGGTCAACAAAAAGTGCAGAACCTCACCCAAACGGGAGCCACCTTAATTGCCTCGGCGAATGTGGGCTGTACGATGCAGATTCGCAAACATTTGGATGCCCAGGATCACACCACTCCTGTACTTCATCCCATGCAGCTTCTCGATTGCTCAATTCGCGGTGTTGCCTGGTCAACAGCGATAGGGAATGCTCAAGACAGGACGTCTTAAACTGGCCTGATTGCTGCTGCTTCCCTCCCTATGCATCCCATCCATAAATTGACTGCTTGGTTAGAAACCCATTGGGCTGTGCCCGCCTATGCAGGCTGGGTGATTTTGGGCTTAACCACCTTTTTTCTGTTAGCTGCTGCCAATACCCTAGCGGGCTGGCTATACGTTTTAGGGGGACTAGGTTTAGGGCTGCTATTGGTCTCCGCCGTCTTACCCATTCAGTCTTTGCAAGGGGTGCAGGTGGAGCGACTGCCTTTGTTGCCTGTCAGCGTTGGCGAATCCCTAAATTTAGGGCTGAAGCTTTCTAATTCGACTAAAGCTGTAAAATCTCTGCTACAAGTTCAGGACCAGCCACCCTCCAGCCTGGGGGCCGCGACCTCCCACAGCATCGCCCATATTCCTGCGCAAGCGACCTATACCTGGACCTATACTGTCAAACCGCAACAAAGAGGGGTCTATCGTTGGCAAAAAGTGCAATTACGGAGTGCGGCACCATTAGGACTATTTTGGTGTCGTCGGAGTCGCCCTGTTCAAACCAAAGCGATTGTTTATCCCCAAATCTTGCCCTTACAGCAATGCCCACTGCTGGATCACTCGGGTCATGACCAAGATCGACAACGCCAAGTCCACCAGATGGGTCCCCATAACAATACGGAAGGGGTGACCCGCTCCATGCGTCCTTATCGCTGGGGTGATCCCCTGCGGCTGATCCATTGGCGTACCAGTGCCCGCCATAATGAACTTCGCACCCGTGAATTGGAAATGTTTGCAGGGGGACAAACCTTAGTCATTGCCTTGGATAGCTCTAATGCCTGGCATCCCGATCACTTTGAACAAGCGGTGATTGCGGCGGCGTCTCTATATGCTTACGGCCAAAAGCATCAGGATCAGGTGCAGCTATGGACGGCCCAAATCGGCTTGCAAACGGGGCGACAAGCCATCCTCGAAACCTTAGCGCAAGTGCAAGCAGCAGAGGTAACGGTTGCACCGCTGCCTCTGCATTCTGTGGTTTGGCTAACGGCTGAGCCAGGGAGTGTATCAGCATTACCACCCGGAAGTTGTTGGCTACTTTGGCCAAAGCTCACCTCCCCAAAGCATCATCAAGATGCTCTCCCCACTCAAGGTCAAGGGTTGGTGATTCAATCGGATCAACCACTCCAAGCCCAGCTCCAAAGCCTGATGATGTCGGGTCAACGGTCTTGATCTACTAACTGGGATATTACAAATATATTGCTATGGATTAGTTCTAGTACTATCGTCCTAAGCCTGAGGGTTCAACTCAACTCGGATTTCCAAATCCTCAAACTGGGCTGTTAACTTCAGATGTCCGCCCATTGCCTCTACCACTTCCCGTAGATGCCCTACATACATGTCTTCGCGGTTTTCCAAGCGAGAGACAGCTGGTTGCTTAATATTGAGCCGTTCTGCCAACTCTGCTTGTGAGATTTCCAAGGCTTGCCGCAATTCATTGAGCGCCATTTCCCCCTTCATTTCACTCACTTTTTTAGCCACTCGCTCCTTACGCTCTTGGGGCCAATCTTCAGTTAATTCTGAAAACTTACGGCTCATATCAAACCCTCCTCTTCTAATGTTTGGAGATGTTGGTCATATAGTCGAAATGACTCCAGTCTTTTAGTTTACTGTTCGTTAGGAGTGCAGATGCCTCAAATCCAATCCCATAAATGGATTCCAACATTCCTAACCCTTGAGCAGGGGGCGTATTCCGAAGTTAGGGGAGTTAATTTTGAAAACCTCTAAAGGCCCTCTCCCAACTGTTGGATACGCTCGTGCGGCACTAATGCTTCCTCATAGACTATCTTGCTGAATTTGGACCATAGAAAGCATATAAAAGAATAAGAAGGAGAGTAACGAAGTAAATGGACCAATAAATGAGTACATCTTGCGTTAAAAGTTGCTTTATCGCCCAAAAATAAGCTTTAAAACTTTTATTCTTGTTGGCAATTCGCCCAATACTTTTGGGGAAAACGGTTCTCCACACCCGATCTGAAGAATATTTGATCCCTGTTTCAGTCGCCAGTTGGATATGCCGTTGAGCTTGCTTGAACCTCTGATGGCGGGGCAGTTTTTTGAGATCAAGATCAAGGTTGGCTTCAACCAGATAATAGAGAAATTGATATTGTGCCTCTAAGTTTTGTAGTTCGATTGGGTCTAAATAGCTTCTGGATCGTGCAGCATGACCCGATTGACTGGCGGCAAAAGCAAGCCAAAGACGATGTACGGGCGTACTATGATCTTCAGGTAGGGTCAGCGCATATTGACTGACTGTAAGGGCTTTGGGTATTTTCTGAAGCGCCCAAAGTGAGGAAACAAGATTAAGCAACATCCAGGGTTTCAGATCATGACGTTGTTGCCAATCAGAGAGCCATTTTCTCGCTTGTTGATACTCTTGACTGGTCGATAATGCGTAACCCATGATGCCCCAGGTGTCAGTATCCGCCTTCAAAGCCTTGCGACAGGCTTGCATCAATGCCGTTAAGTGACTAGAGGTATCTGGATTGGCTAGCGTGCGCGCGCATCTGATGAACGCTTGCTTATGTAATGGATTTTTAGGATGAAACTTTTTCAGGTGCTTCAGACAAAATTGCCATTGATTCAGCTTGAAACAGCAATAGACCCAATATTCGCCCACTTTAGGATTGACATTAGGTTGCGGAAACGCATCAAAGAGAATGGTTTGAGCTTGAGTAGTCCAATTGGCACTGACCATCGTCTTAACGGCTGTATGCAAGGCCCACTCATATTCACAAGGATACACACACAGTTGCGCCAAGCCTTTAGCAGCGGTTTCCACATCATTTTGTCTCGCCGCTAATTGGACGGTGCGCGCTAACACAAACTCATTATTGTGGTGCTCTTGTAAGGAAGCTAGGGTCTGCGCAGCAGTTTCTAAATCATGGGTTTCTAGCGCCACGTCAAAGAGATTAAGGCCCGCAAAACTATATTCAGGCTCCAGTTCAAAGGCCTGACGAAAATCTGCTTTGGCACCCTGGAGATCCCCCAACTTCTGCTTCGCTTCAGCCCGATATCCCCAAGACCTGGGCTGATCAGGGGCGAGTCGCACCAAGTGTTCAGTGGCGGCTAGATAATGCTCATGATTGCCTTGCTCTACCCACCAATCTGCGAGGTTAGACCATCCGGCATAATAATCAGGTTCTTGAGTGACAATAGCCTGCATGGCTTGAATGGCCGGGTCAATCTGGCCACGCTGATAGTCAATCCAAGCGGCCCGCGCTGCCAAAGAAATCGGTACGTTATCGCCTAGATGGGTGGGATTTAGGGATGCGATCGCATCCTCAAACCGCTCCATTGCCGTCAACAGCCTGGCCTTTAAATCATAGGCATCCCAGCAGCGCGGATTCAGCTGAATCGCTTGGTCCAAGGCCGCCAACCGTTCGTCTAGGTCTTGGTCTTCTGTAAGATGCTCAGCCAACAGCACCCATGACCGTGCCTCTTTGGAACGACTGACCGTCAACGCTCGCGCCAAGGCTTGCGGGCGTTGAGGACGCTCTAACACGTGCGACCATTCCTGTAGCGTCGCCCATCCCCACTCATATCCAGGATTGAGCTGAATCGCTTTTTCTAAGTGCTGAAGCGCCGCTTCTCGCTCCTCTAGCTTCCACAACACATCTGCTAAATACCCGTGATTATAGGCATCCAGCGGCGAAGACAGCAGCGCTTTTTCTAAAAGCGCCTTGCTTTGCTCCAAAGCCTCTGCTCGTTCATAGCAATCGGCCAACTGACGAACCGCATAGTCCCAGCCTGGATTCAGGGCCAAGGCCGCTTGGAGAGCCTGCTCTTCGGCATCACCCTCCTCTAAGGCGCGATGGACTGCGGCTAAGTCCACCCAGACTCTGGGGAGTAACGGGAACCGCTCTGCGGCCTCCACGGCCACTGATAACGCTTGAGTGGGTTGATCCATACTGAGCAGCTGTCTGACAATTGCTGCCCAGGCATGCCATAGATCCGGTCGAGCCTCCAGGGCTTCCTTCAGTCGTTGATAGAGTTCGTCTGCAGCTAGGATATTGTCTGCTTGCACCCGATAGGCAATCAGTCCATCCCCGGTAATCACCTGCTGCTGCAATTCTTGAAAAATAAAGTCGAGAACGTCTATCTGTTCCGCCGTTGAGTGACATAAGGCCATCCATTCACTGATCGCCCAATCCGCATCGACAGACCGCTGAATCGCGGCTTGGAAGGCCTGCTTAGCCGCAGGAATCTGCCCGGCCAACACACAGAGATACCCATAAATGGAGAAATAAGCATGGTGATGGGGTACCAGTTGTCGAGCAGTTTCGATGGCTGCAAAGGCCGATTCAAGCTGCTGCTGTTGCCCGAGCTGCCAAGCGATTTGTCGCCAGGTCCAGGCGTCTTGAGGATTAATCTCTGCTAATCGACGGAGCACCTGTTCTGCGACCACCGGATCACTATCTTGAAGCTGCTCGTACCACAATTCATGCAGCCCCGCATGGTGTGGAAACTGATGGCAAATCTGTTCTAGAAAATCACAGGCGATGGTTGCATCTTGATACTCAGCCAAGAGTTGACTCACCGCCCGATTTGCAGTCATATCCAGCGGATGAGCCGCAACAACCTGCTGCCACAACTCCAGCGCAACATCTGGTTGACATTGATCCTGAGCAATTTGTGCAGCAGCGCGTAACCAACTGCTATGAGCGGCCTTCGACTTAGCTTCTTCTAATAGCTTCTGGGCTTGCAAAAACTGTCCATGTTCTGCCAGATATTGGGCTCGATATAACAGCAGCTCCCCATCTTCAGGATGCAGCGCTTGCGTTTGCTCCAAGACTGCGATCGCATCCGGGGTTTGTTCTAGATGCTCATACGCCTCAGCCAGTGTGTATGCAGGACGTGACGACCGCTGTTTATCGCGTTGCCATCGCTGTTTCAGGTGTTGCAGGGCCACAGCGGTTTGCCGACAGCCCCGCGCTGCCAAAAAGTAGGTATGAGCATAGCTCGCGTTTTTGTCTTCCAGACAAGTGGCAAAGCGATACAGATCCAGCGCAGCGCTAAATTTTCGTTGTGACCAGTAAATATTGGCTAACAGATAATAGTTATGGGCTTCTGTCGGCATGGCCCGTAGCGATCGCCGTAAGAGCCGAATCGCCACTTCATCTGCTCTCGCATCTTCACATAAGAGTTCAGCCTGTCGCGTCCAGAAAATGGGGTGAGGGGGGTCAGGGTCACTGCTCTGTTCAAGCCACTCCAGACAGGCTTGGCGGCTCGCTATCTCTTGCAAACAGCTGAATTTACGCAATCTCAGCCTGGCATCCTCTGGAAAGAGAGCCAACATCTGATCGATGACAGCCAGATAGCTGGTTTTATCCGAGTCATAGGCAGCCAGTTCCAAATGGGCCTGGAGCGCTAGTCGATGCTTAGGGGCAACGCCCTGCATACGTTGTGCCCAGTCAGTCGCAGTAGAGCGATCGTGCTCTAAAAGCGCTGCTCGCAATTGATGCAGCTGATCGTATAGGCGGCTATCCGGCAATTCCAAGGTTTCCAGCAGTCCCGCTTTATGGGCTGGAACCAGCGCCATTCCTCGCGGGCCTGTGGTTTGATACTGCTCGAAGAACGTGTCAGCCCAGCATTCGACAATGCCTCGCTCATACGGATCGCGAATAATCAAGGTCTTGAAGCGGCTATCATAGCCAATCACGGCTTGTAAATGCGCTGATGTGGCTTCAACGGTACTTAGGGTAAAGGGAATACCAGCATTAATCAGGAGAACCGTACTCTCCCAAGTGACGGTAAATTCACAAACGCTCCAGCCTTGTTGACTCGCCCAATCCCGCTCGCTATAGCTGGACGTGCCATCGTAGCAAATCGTCTCCACAATCTGATGGTGATCCACCGATTCTCCCCAATAAGCACATAGGGTGGTCAAGGTGGCAGGGGCACAGGTCATATGATGCTGGCGCACAAAGCCCACGGGTAAGATCACCCGTTCCCCATCGGGCAAATTGACCAGGCCATCGACCAGCGGTTGGTAACAGGGTTGTCCGTCGAGGTTCTGGGCCAGACGACGGGCTTGCGCCAGATCGCCGACGCGATAGGCAATTTCCACTTGCGTGGCCCATAGACTGGCTTGCCTCGCTTGCTCTAGCAGTGGAGAGCATTGAGCATAGTGTTCATAGGTTTGTTGAGCCTGAGCATACTGTCCTAACTCCACTTGTATCGATCCAAGCTGTCGCCAGATATCACCACTTTCCAGCTGTTCGGTGGCCTGGCTTAACAGCTGAATCGCCTGATTATCCTGATTTAGCAAGGTATGCAGATGGGCAGCGGATTCAACGGCAGCCCGATACCAAGGCTGAATCCTCAGGGCCTCTTGGGCGACAGCTAAGGCATCTGAGTATCGATCTTCCCGTTCATAGAGCCAAGACCGAATAACCTTCAGCCAAGGATCTGCGGGTGTCAGCGCTTCTGCACGGTCTAAGTCGGCCTCCGCCCTCTCAAAATCTCGCAAATAGAGCGCCACAGAAGCCCGCAACGATAACCAGTGCGCCTGTTGCCGGAGTGAAAACTCCTTAAACCGATCCTGATACTGCTCCAGGCGTTCATAGGCAGCCAACGGTCCTTGTCGACTGAAAATGGTATTGATGTAGTAGTAAAGGACGTCGCGGTCGTCGGGGTGGTTTCTCCAGGCTCGTAGGTGGAGTAAAGCGCGCAACCGGGGAGCGCCCAGATTGCCAGCCAGTCTACCGGCCACAATATGGGCCGTCGGGCCTTGCCAAGCCGACAGCGGGCCAAAGGATTGAGATAAGCGATAAGCCTGTAGATATAGACCTTGATCAATCAATGTAGATAAACGGTCTAAGGCAGACTGCGGGACTTCTACAGAGGGTTTCATCTATACCTATGAGCAATGGATGGATCGATGTGCTTATCCTTCGACCCTCATCACTCATGAGCGGCAATGCCTGGAGGAGAAGTGTTACACAATGGCAGCCGCGATCAAGAATCTATCAAGGCCACTTATCCTTATAATTCCCATTTCTCAGCAGATTTTGAAGTTTAAATCAACAAAAAACCCTAAAGTAATTGTTTTTTAGCAAAATACAGCCAATATCGGCAAAAATCACTCGTATTTTAACTATTTTTAGTAACTAATCAGAACGTGAGGTCTATCCTAATCAAGCACCCGTCTGGTTTAAACCGATCAATATGCTTGGGCAAGAAAATAATTCAGTATAATCTAATACACTTTTCATCCCGATCTCAGCCACCTCACGCATAATCAATGCACATCAACATTCAATAGCCATTAATAGGTGAGTATGATGAATACCAAAGGTTTGCTACCAACGGCTTTATTGTTCGGCTCTGTTGTCAGTACTTCAGCATTGTTACAGGTGGCTCCCGCTCACGCAGGCACACTCGTCACCTGCGGCCCCAATGGCGCTGCATCCATTGTCAAAATAGTCCCAGCAGGGTGTCGCCATTTGTCAGCAACGTCTGCCCCTAAAAGTTCTCCTGATAACCCTGTAAAAGACTCTCGTTTGGGATTTACCTTTAAAGCCTCCGCCCCTGAATCTCGCGCAGTTCAACCCATTGCTGCTGAGCAAGACACCCGCAATACCAAGGATATAGCGGCACTTCAACAACGTTAATCTTCAGCCCATGCGGTTGATCAGCCTGATGGTTAGCTCAGCTGATGCTTATACCAACGTAAGCCTCGCTGGGCTGGCATCTTCCAACCTAAACCTAATCTCTAATTTGAGGGTGGATTATCGGGTAGCGTGTCTTTGATTAAGGATTCATCAGGGGATTCTTCTTCAGATGGCTGAGGAGAGGCTTCTACAGGTTGCTCGCCTTCGTCAGCGGCCTCTTCAGAGGATTCTTCTGCAGGCTGCTCACCTTCGTCAGAAGTGCCGGGTGCCTCTTCTGCGGATTCTGGTGCAGGCTGATCCTCCTCATTAGGAGTGTCAGTGGACTCCTCAGATGAACCCTCTGAGGGCTGATCTACAGGGTCCTCAGGGACAGGTTGAATTTCTTCTGCTGGTGCAAGCTGATCGCCTGATTCCTCGGAAGGCTGATCTGCAGGTGCCGATTCGCTGGAGCTGCCGGGCGTTTCGGCAGTCGGGCAGTCTTCTAGATTGGCATCTGCATTCGTCAAATCTGCTCCGGCTAAATTAGCTGAGCAAACATCGGCGCCCTGCAATTTAGCACTGCGCAGAATCGCTTGGGTAAAGTTAGTGCTCGTCAGCTTCGAATTTTCTAAATTGCTGCCGTACAAGTAGGCAGCAGTCAGATCAGCATTCTCTAAGTTGGCATTTTCCAAATTGCTCAAGAGCAAAGAGGTATTGCGAAGGTTCGCGCCTTGGAGATTAGCATTACGCAGATTGGCATGGATCAGAATTAATCCACTTAGGTCGGCACCCGATAAATCGCAGCCTTCACAGGCATTGACCTGCTTTAACTGGGCTACATGTTTAGGGTCTGCGGCTAAAGCCGAGTCACCTAATACCACACCAAAGGCTAGTGCGATCGCAACAACACCAAATCTCATGCGTTTTTTTCTTCCGTCGCGTCAGCTCCAAGTCGTACTGTAGCAGATTCAGTTCAACGCTTTGAAGCCTAACGGGCCAATTTTACGGCTGTCCCGGTGGCTGTAATCAGCAACAGGACGCCCGTTTCATCAATATTGATCGAATCTGTACTAACCCGAATGCCGATCACAGCATTAGCCCCTAGCCGTTCTGCCCGTTTCTCTAATTCGGAAATGGCGTCTTGTTGTCCTCGCTCAAAAACCCGTTCATAACTGCCGGTGCGGCCGCCGATAATATCGCGAATCCCAGCAAAAAAATCTCGGAGCGCATTACTGCCATAGACCACTTCAGCCGTAACAACGCCGAGATAACTATCTACTACCGCATCTTGAATGACGTCCGTCGTCGTAGTGAGCATGATCGCTTTGGGAGTAACAACTATGATTCTTTTAGCATAGTGCTTTCCCGTCTCTGCTGAACCCTACCTCAGGAGAACCATCCCAATGCATTTTCCAGAAATCACGCCAGGAGAATCAGGTTTGCTGTCATCATGGAGTTAGATGTCGGGCAAGTTAGTTGAGGATGACCATATTTTTTTACAAAGTTCAGGATCCTTACGGATGTTTTTCCAATTTTTCCCTTCATAGTATTCATTTGCAAGGACAGCTCTGGCCCACTTCAGAACATTATTATCAGGCTCAGAAATATCAAGGCACCCCTCATCAGGATCTCTGCCATCAAATTCGACAGGCCTCCACACCAGAAGCTGCCGCCGCCTTGGGGCGAGATCCGAAGTATGCCGTTCAGCCCCATTGGGAAACCCTGAAGCTGGACATTATGTACCAAGCCGTGCGCACCAAATTCTTTACGCATCTCAGTATTCAAGCCGAACTGTTAGCCACTGGAGATGAACTGATTGTTGAGAATTCTCCTCTGGATCCCTTCTGGGGTTGTGGTGCAGATGGCAACGGTCATAATCAACTGGGAAAAATCTTAATGCAGATCCGCCAAGAGATCCGAGACAGCCTTTAAATCGTCAACATGGCTGGAGGCGTATCGACAATACTGGTGTCGGGCAGAATCGTTCTCGACAATTTAACGTTTTGGAAACTGTCTAAGGTCACATGAGCATGGGTTAAATTGGTACTGCTCAAATTGGCTTGATCCAGAATTGCATCCGTAAGGAGGGCATATTTCAAACTGGCTTCACTCAACTCTGCCAAACTGAGATTGGCATGACTCAAATTGGCTCGATCCAAGGATGCACCAATCAAACAAGCGCCACTTAAATTGGCTCCTTTCATCGAACTATCTTGACAATTCGCTTCACTCAACTCTGCTAACATCAACGTTGCAGAATCTAAATTGACGCCAGTCAAGTTAGCATCTCGTAAATCCGAGTGATTGAGGTTGGCTCCCCACAGATAGGATCGTTGTAAATTCGCCCGCTGCAAATTGACTTTACTCAGATCAGCCTTGAGCAGATAGGTTCCTCGCAAGTAAGCATCGCTTAAGTTAGCTGCGGCCAAGACACTTCCCTGGAAATTAACGCCCCAAAGATTAGCACCACAAAGCTGAGCATGAGCTAAATTCGTATCGACAATATAGCTATGCCGAAAATTAACGCCAAATAAGTAAGCGCCTTCTAGATTGGTATATTTTAATTTGGATTTGGTGAACGTTGCGCCAGACAAATTTTGCCCACTTAAATCAATATGACTTAGATCAATTTCGCTAAAGTTTCGTTCTCCAGCATCATAGCGTTCTAGAAGCTCAGCTTTTTGCATAGTAGTCAATTGGTTCACATCCTGGAGCTTGATCCTAGCCACTCGACTCTGAAAATGAGAAGGGTGAATATACCGATACCGCATCTATAAACAGGCTCGTCAATCGTGAATCTACGGACTTGTTTTTATTTTTCCTGGTGGCTTTTGCGACTCACAAAAATATCTTGCCAAGTACCGCCTACCCCTTGCAAAATGCCGCGACCTATCAGCCCTAAACCACGACCAATAACTTGCGTAAGAATATAAACAACACCCCGACCTAAAAAAGTAAAAGTGGTCTGTAGCGGCGGTGCGATCGCATCCCTTGCTTCCAAAGCCAAGGTGACAAAAAACCGAATCCCTTGCAACGTTTTTAATTCCTGATCGCGCGAGGCATAAACCGCAATTTTTTGCAGTCCCGCTTCACTAAAAACAATCAACCCAAATTGACTTTCAAAGATATTTTTAGGCTCCTTAAATAATCGCCGAATTCGGTAGTGATTGGAGAGGGCATTGCGGAACCGCTCGATATCGCGGGTGGAGATCAGAGTCCGGTCGTAGAAGCTTTGTTTCACTACTTCATGGGTGGCAAATCGATTGAGCAAGGGCTGAATCACCGCATTGGCCACACTCACCACTAAATTGCTGAGGAGGGCCTCTGCCTGCAACGTCGCTTCGGGTGATCCCACCGCCGACAGGGTGTTATCCACCCGCAAAGGGGCTTGGAACAAGAGATGTTCTAGCAGTTCCGTCACCAGGGGAATTTTGTGGAGAATTTCCGCTTCGACAATGGCCTGATCCTGTTGAAGCACACTGACCATTTCGATCTCTTCTAACCCTTGCCCACTAGCGGAAAGCGGTAGGGTCAAATACTTGCCAAAAAAGTCGGCGGTTGACGCTAGCCATAGATCTTGCAGGAGTGTGGCACGTTTAGCGGCCAGTTGCGATCGCGTCACTTGGGAAAAGCGCAGCTCTTCCACCACAGCTTCAAAGCGCTTTAAAACAATCAGAAATAACTCCTGACGCTTCTGGGCCTTGAGAATATCAATCTCTAAGGGATCGGGGGTGCGATTGGCCAGACTGGTAGGCAGTTTGGCCAGCAAGGCATCCATCAGTACAGGGGTGATGTCTGGCTGAGCGGCTAGCGCACTATCCTCACTAATTTCGGTAATTCGAGAGGGTACGGCGACCTCATCGGTGTCCCAAGGATCCACATTGGCCCAGGAAAAGGCAGGCTCTTCCACCTCAGCGGGCGGGGCTGCCTCAGGCGAGTCACTTTGGCGCTCCAAATACCGGGCAACCAACCACTGCACCGTTTGTAATTCTCGCTTGCGGCCATCATTGACGGCCCGTTGCCATTGGGTTAAGGCAACGCCTTGTTGCTGGGCCTGCAGACGCTCCAGGGTTTGTTCAATTTGCTTTAACCCCGTTTGCATAAAGACTTGCCGCAACAGCGTAAAGGCTGTCACCTCTTGAGTCGTGACTGGGGTTGCGATCGATTGCGTGGTCTGGAGCTGGGCCTTGTAGGCGGCATCCCAGACCCGCTGTCCTTGACTGGCCCGCTGGAACTGTTGGACCAAGGTGGCGGTGTCCACACTTCCTTTGGGACAAAAGCCTTCCACTCCCACTTGCCAGAGTTTAGTCAGCTGGTCTGGATCAACGGTTGCCGACAATACAAACAGGGCCAGCGTGGGATAGCGCCCCTTCAGCTGCTGACAGAGCAGAGTATTGGCCTCCGTATCCGCCACACGACTGACATCGACAATCAGCAAATCCAGTGACTGCGGATCAAAGCTGGCGTCTGGCTGAGCAGCAAACAGCTGTAAGACTTGGGCTGGATTATCGGCTTCCGCCACCACCTGAATATCGGGTATGGCCTCTAGGCACGCTTTTAGCCCTGCACGAAAGATCGGATCGGTATCCGCTAACATGAACTGAAGGGGTTGTGCCTGTGTTGCCTGCTCTGTCATGCCCTTGCTAATGGTTCGAGCTGATACGTCTGAACTCACTGACCGTCGGTTGTCCCTGTCAAACCCCGTTGTCTTGTAAAGGAGAGCGACAGCTTGGCCTCATGTAGAGGATAGTGCACTTTTAGTGGAATCGATCAAAAAAGACCTGTGGTACCCCTACGCGATAATAACCCCACTCGGATTACCCCCTTTGTTACCTATGTCATCATTGCCCTAAATATTGTTGTTTTTTTGCATGAAATCAGTCTAGGTCCAAACCTAGATGCTTTTTTTCGGCTGTGGGCAGTGGTGCCCCAAGACTTAACGGCGAGCTTTCGCGGTGAACCGACGGCGTTACCCCATCCGGCCTGGATTACTCTGTTTACCTCTCAGTTTCTGCATGGCGGCCTCTTGCATATCGCCGGGAATATGCTGTTTCTCTGGGTTTTTGGGAATAATATTGAAGACAAGCTAGGCCATGTCAAGTACTTGGTGTTTTACCTCAGCTGTGGCGCGCTAGCGGCCCTCAGCCAATGGTTTTTTAATGTCAACTCCGACATTCCTTCCTTAGGTGCCAGTGGTGCGATCGCAGGTGTTATGGGAGCCTATATTATCCGCTTCCCCAAAGCCGAAGTGCTGACCTTGGTCCCCTTAGGATTTTTCTGGTGGACGATCAATCTGCCCGCCGTGTTCTTTTTGGGGTTCTGGTTTGCTCAACAGGCCTTTAACAGTGTCGCCAGTCTCAATGCACCAATGAATATGGGGGGTGTCGCCTACTGGGCTCATGCCGGAGGCTTTGTATTTGGGGTGCTGCTGGGTCCTTTGATGGGGCTTTTTGATGACGATCGGTCCCGCCGTTAACATTATTTTTTACATGGCATCTATGGTGAATATTGCTCAATCCGTCAAACTGATCGGGCTGATCGGTTGCTCAACGCTGCTGGTCAATTGCACCCTTTTGCGAACGAAAGTCTCTGAACCAGACGCGTTTCGGCTAGAAGCCATGCCCATCGACTATCAGTCCTTAGCCTCTCAACCGGCAACGCCCATCAGTAAAGTCTTTCAGCTTTCCTTTGACGACTACGATCAAAATGGGCAAAAAGATATTAAAACCGTTGATGTCACTCCCCTCCAGTATCGCGGTAATGAGCCTTATCTGGTCTTGGATAACAACGGTCGGGAATATCTGCTCTCTTCCACCGCTAACCGCGTCAATCGCGACGGCAAATCGGTCCTAGCGGAGACGCCGCTCAACTGGTATGGCCAAGGTCCAGCCCTTATATTTGAGCGTAAACCCGGTACGCTGGTGATTCCGCTATTGCCCAACCAAACTTACGAGGCGGCCAAATCAGCGATTGAGAAAACGGGTGGCAAAGTCCTCGGCCTGTTTGGCACTACCTTTACTCCGCAAGCATCCAAGCCGCTTAGCTATCTGTACTTTAATCCCAATCGGCTGCCGCAGAATGCGGGTAAAACGACGCTGCCTGTCTATCAGTCATCTAAGGTACCTGGACAGTCTGCCCCCAATATTTTGTTGTCCGGCATGATTACCTATAGCGATGGCCGATCGGCCTATCTGGATTTTAGTGATCTGGCAGGAGAAGGCAAAACCCAGAATGAACAGCTGAATAATATCAAGACCCAAATTAGCAAACGCCTAGAACAACTAGAAGCCCAACCTGATGTAGCCATTGTCACTATCGATACCCATGCGGTGATCCGCAAAACGGCTGATATTGAAGCGGTGGTAGAGCGAGGAGAATATAACCGAGGCGGGCCATTTTTGCTGCATGAAACACAGTCAGTGGCACGGGTCATGCGGGTTTTTAATGATCAAACAAAAGCTTATCTAGGGTCGATGATTACCCCGTCTTTACTGATGAAAGATGGCTTGGCTGTCGCTAAACAAAAGTTCGGTCAAGATGCGGTGGTTCAGTTTTTAGATGGGGAGGCCTCTGCCGCGGCCTATTTTGAAGACTATAATCCGACCTCAGCCCTAGAGTTAAAGGATCCGGTTGTGCTGAATGCCTTTCGTCTTAGAGAAGCGAAGGGGTTGGAATTGGTTGTTCAATACGATTGAGTTAGAAATTGCAATTGGGCTAAATTGGCCAAAATTAGTAGGCTGATACTGGTTATTAACAAAAAACATGGGTTTTCTCTGTTAGGGAAATAGCTGGAACACAATTAGGGTGGTGCCATGCCTACAGAGCCATGACCAAGACCGACAAACCTGATCCAAACTCTCAGCCCAAGATTGCCCTCAGTGACCAGATTGCGGATTTACTGATCAAGTTAGTAATGACGGGTGGAGTAACAGCAGGAGGTGCAGGTGCATTTTGGTCGCTGTTTAAGGAGAGTGATATTCCCAAAGCCATTGCATCAGGAGTCATCGGATTAGGGATTTCCTTAGGAGCCAGTTTTCTGAAGCCGATTCACAAAGGAACGCAAGACCGCCTAGCAAAGGCGGGAGAATCGGCCAATAAAGCGCTTGATCATGGCCTTGCTAAAGTCAGTGGCGTAGAAGAACAATATTTTCGATGTCAGGCTTGGGCTTGCCGTCGTCAGAAATCTGAAGGGGTGATTCAACATGATGGCATTTTCATGCCCCTCCTGGAGGAAATTTACGTCCCTTTGGAACTGGACGCTAACTCCTTACCGTCAGGTTGGCGTCAGTTTACCGATCAGTTTCTAAAAAAGTCTCCTTATGATCAGGAGCGTGGACGCAAAATTTGGGATTTACTGGGTAAAACCAAGCGAGAAGTGACCTTCCGACAAATTGTGGTGTTGGCCTGGGGCGGCTATGGCAAAACGACGTTGCTGAAACATATTGCCCATACCTATGGCATGAATCAACAAGGCAAGTATGGCGTACCGAGACGAGTGCCTTTTTTACTGGTGTTGCGAAAACATCGGGACCGACTGGCTCAGGAGCAACCGCCGACTTTACCTGAGTTGATCAAAAATCACCATATTCCAGATTTGCCAGACTCTGACAAGCTCGCTAATTTACCGGACGATTGGGTCCAACAGAAACTCAATCAAGGCGAAGCAGTGGTGATGCTAGATGGTTTTGATGAGGTAGCCTCTGGGCAACGCTCGGCAGTGGCCCGGTGGATTAATAACCAGGTGCGCCATTACAGTCAATCAGTATTTATTGTCACCTCACGTCCTAAAGCTTATACCGAGCAGGAACCCGCTGATCGCCTGGAACTCTCGACCCGTCTTTGGGTGCAGGACTTTAATGAAGCCCAGCGTCGCGATTTTGTTGAACATTGGTATTTGTGCCAAGAACGCTATGCCAGAGGCGGGGATACAACCCCTGATGTTGAGCATGATGCGCAAGCTGCTGCCGAGGAGCTGCTGACCCAAATTGAAGCGCGGCAAGAGCTGAAGGATTTAGCCAAAAATCCTTTGTTGCTGAATATGATTGTGACGTTTCATCGGCGATTCCCAGGTGTAAAGTTACCCAAACGTAGAGTCGAACTCTACCGAGAAATTTGTACCTTACAGCTTCGAGACCGACCAGGAGCGCGGCAGCTAGAGACTTGTTTAATCAATTGCGAAGCCCAGCTTATATTGCAACGGTTAGCTTTATCGATGATGGAAGCCCATGAAGAGCGTTTGGATTGCACTGCCCTATTGGATCGCCTTAGTACTTATTTAGTGCAGCAACGAGAAAAAGTTCAACCCCAGGATTTCTTAACTCAAGTGGTACAGATTAGTGAAGTGCTAGTGGAGCGGGAACCAGGTGAATTTGAATTCGCTCATCTCAGTTTGCAAGAGTATTTGGCTGCCACTCAAATTGCTGATGATAAGCAAGAAGCATTGCTTTATGAGCATCTCCAGAATGATTGGTGGAAGCAGCGATTTTGCTCTATGCCTCTCAGGTCAATCCAACTCAGTTGATTCTGGAAGCCTTGCGTCAAGAGGCCATTGATTTGGCCTATATCATCCAGCAAGACACCACTAAAAGGCTGGATCTAACCGCAGATGAACTTGCCGCGTTTGAGCAACTAACTCCTCAAGTCAAAACTTCGCGTTACGCCACTTTAGAACAACTTCTACAAACCCAACAATGGCGTAAAGCTGACCAGGAGACTTATCGGTTGATGATTACCACCGTAGGAAAAGAAGATGGGCAATGGTTGAATGTAAATGACTTCAAAATTTTTCCCTGCAAAGATCTGCAAATGCTTGATCATCTGTGGGTTAAGTACAGCGATGGCAAGTGGGGCTTTAGTGTTCAAAAGCAGATTTGGGAAGAATGCGGAAGCCCTACCGACCATGATGGGTTTGTGGATAAGTTCTGCGATCTCATCGGCTGGGTAAGAAATGGCAATGTACAGTCTCCTCAGTACAATCTCGAAAACTCTCCTGTAGGAGAATTACCTAGTTTGTGGGGGGATAGTGGGTTCGAGTGGGTTTTGTTGAACATTTCTTCTCTCACGCAAAGACTCGTAGACTGTAGCACGAGACAGTCCTGAGCATTTTTTAAATTTCGTTTTTATGTTGATGTGAACATACAACCTTTCCTTTCAGCGATTTCTTACCTGGCACCTAGCAGACCTTATCTTTTTATCTATAGCAGTAGAAAATCTGGCTCATATCAGGTTCTCACCACCTCCAGGTTTAAGCAGTTCGCTAAAACAAACTTCATTGTCACTACCTGGATCTCTGGGTCCACTAAATCCCAGTCGTCTCAAGGCAACCGAGTTTGTCCAGGGGACGGTTTATGGACTTTCCGCCTTAACCTCAACTTCGCCAAGAGGTTGGTGCCCCAATAATTGCGTTGAGGTGTTTTGGGCTTAGGTTTATACCGTTAGCAACAACGCCGATACGCCTTAGCACAAATTTCTATCGTTGCTCCCAAAGCCAGAAATGCCGGATGCCATTGGCTAATACCATCGTTCGTCAACCGTTCATAACTGCCATAGTTGCTGTAGTCATAAAAAAAGCCCTGCTGCATCTTCGCTGCTTTCGGGTTGGCATGGATATAGCGCAGCGTATTCAAAGCCCGCCGCTTATCCGTATTCGGAAACCCCGTGCTGTGATAGCGCTTCTCCCAGAAGTGCCCACTGCGATTCAACATCCGGTTAAAGCACATAGCCGTATACCAGTTTAGCCAGTGCATAATTTTGGGCAAGTCCTGGGGCTGAGCAGGTTCCAGCAGGTAATGCACATGATTGCTCATAATGCAGAGGGCATAAAGCTTAAAGTCATACTTGACCTGACATTTATGGATGGCATAGAGCAAAACTTCACGTTTAGTGCAGGACAAAACTCTTGTAAGCTAGCCAGAAGTGGGGTTTTAAGGAGAGCACGACTCCTCAAAACTAAATCCGATGCTTATGCTGTTTTTCTAGTCAACAGTCTCAATTATGCTGCATTAGCCCCCTAAATCCCCCATTCTGGGGGACTTTGAGATTTTTGATTATCCTAGATATCAGACAAGGTTAGGAGTAACAAGATGCGAGAGAAGAGAACGCAACACCACCGCATTCGCGGCACAACCCCAGCAGTCATTGCCGCCGCACGACGACTGAGACTCAATCTGACCCCAGCGGAAAAAAAGTTGTGGAAAGCACTGCAAAAACGTCAACTCAACGGCCTGAAATTCCGCTGTCAACATCCCATCGGTTCGTTCATTGTCGATTTTTACTGTCCCCAATGCCGATTAGTGATTGAACTAGACGGCGATATCCATGATCAGCAGGTGGAGTACGACGAAGCTCGTACCGAGCAACTTAACCAGCTTGGTTACCGAGTGATCCGATTCCGCAACCCAGACGTTATGCAACACCTAGATCATGTACTTCAGCAAATCCGACATGCGAGTGAGCAAAGCATTGAAAGACAGTCAAAGTCCCCCATTCTGGGGGATTTAGGGGGCTAATGCAGAATTAACTGGGCTTTCACAACAATCTCTCAAGTCCATAATGGCGACAAAGGGTGACGGCTTCAATTTTTGTCCTGTACTGAGAACTTCAAGGCATTCTTCTCACGCTAACCGACAGTCAGAATTATTACAGCAGGTGGTGTGATAGCAATAGCTAGATTTCAGCTATCGCGGGTGACGCGGCATAAAAAACTCTCCACGCTAAGTAACGTCATTGAAAGCATAACGGTTAGAGAGCAGCATTTTTAGCCAACCAACGTTTCTTCCAGATTTTTGTGGGTTCTAGAGTAGAGCATTTTTGTTCCTGTTGTCGCCGCGCCACAATCGCAGCAGCAGTATCGGCTAACGTCAGATCCCGATAGGGAATTGCCGCCACCGTTTGCAAATGCTCCCGCTCTTGTGGGGATAGTGCCAAACACCCTGTTAACGCATACCCCGCCACCGTTCCCGTCGAGCGACGACCCACCGGAGGACTCGCACCAATGTCTAACCCAGCCTCCATCAATCCCGTCCGCACCGCCGCTGCACAAGAGTAAGTGGCTAAGCACCCTTGGGAATGGAGACATTGACGTAACACCTGAAAAAACTCTACGGTCCACAGCTGCGGACACTTCGGTGGAGAAAAGGGATCAAGAAAAATCGCATCCGCCAGAAACTGATGTTGGTGAACCGTCTGTAGCGTTTGACGCGCATCCCCCACCAGTAATTTTGCCCGACAGCCAGGAGACTGAATCTCTAGATCTCGGGCCAAGGTGTTTAAACAGGTCTGAACTCGAAGTGACTCAGTTTGTAATATGGCGTTTGCCATCGCAGCTCTCGGTACCACAGGATTCAGTTCCAAGGCATATACCTGCACCTGACAGTCAGGATTAATCTGCCATATCGTCTCCAAAGCCGCAGCGGTGTTATACCCCAACCCATAGCAAACATCGAGGATCTTGACCGATCCCTGCTTCGCTTTTTCCGGTAACAAGGTGGAATAGACAAACTTCCCTATGGCTTCCTGATGCGCGCCATAGTGGCTGTGAAAGGCTTCTCCAAACGCTTGGGAATAGAAAGTAAAAGAACCATCTCCAGTAAGCTGGGGAGTCAGCTGATCTGCACTATCCATAGCCGCTAGAGATTTCGATATACTTCCCCATCTTTACTTTTACTGGCTGGATAGATACTGGCATCACAAGGTTTAAAGATCGCTGATCGCCGTCTTGATCTCATCAAGGCTAATCTTTGACCATCCCAGTCCATAACTCTGCAATGGGAGAACTTTCGCCGTCAGCCACCTGCCTCAATGAGTCCTGGAGATCGGACAAAATTTTGTGATTGTCTTCCAATTCATCGATTGGATGTAAGCCAGATTCAACGTCAGGCAAATGAGATATCACTGTATTCCACACTTCAACTGGAACAATGACTTCTGTTTTATCCCCATTGGCATCGGTAACGTACTTTAAGCAGGCTTTGATCTGTGAGATATCCATAGGAGCAGCCATCAGCGATAACAAGATTGTAGCGAATCAGAGACTTTGTACTTTTTATTCCACTTGCACAGAACAATGCCCAAGAACCATACCATCAAGACTTGTAGAAGTCTGTGACTCTCTCAAGCTTATGACAGAGGAACGGACAAATTAGCCATTTGGGTTTGGGTATAGACCGCATTGTTTTTGGTCGTTTGCTCAATCTCTACTTGGTATTGAATGTCATAGCCTGGTTTTAACCACGCACTGAAAAAGGGTTGCACATTCAAGGTATAGACATTCTTCTCCACACTGACACCATCACTGGATCGGCCCATCGGAGGCACCCGTAGCTCAATGCTATGGCGGACTTGATAAGTATCTGTTTTCAAGCCACTGGCAGATTGTTTACTCAGGCATGTGACTTTCAGTTTGGTGTTTTGAAGCAGCGATCGCACATCCCCATCATCTACCAATACCAACTGCCCCACCCGATGTTGGCTCGCCCCTTCATCAATGCGAAAAGACTGAACTCGATTGGGTGAAAACCCGCCTGTAATAGTCATTACCGTCAGTGGGTCCTGTTGCTTCAACTGATATTCCAGAGTTCCCGGCAGCTCAAAATCCAGTTGACCTTGGTTATTTTGCACCTGAATGGTTGCACCTATTTTGGTATCGCTGACCTCTAATTCAGTAGGTGAATTAGGTGCATTCCAATCGATACGGTAGTTGAGACGGGCGGTGGAATCCAGATAGGTATAGGTATCCGAGACCTTGGATTTGGGATGGAGTTGCGATCGCAATCCACTCTTCTCAGTCCAAATATTTTTCACCAAGTCCACCTGCTGACCCATTAATTGCTCCAGCGGGGCATAGTACTGCACCTTTTCTTGGGGAATATCCTGACGCGGAACCATCACCACCTGGCCGTATCGCCCTTCTCGCCCTGCTTGACCATCCTGGCCATCCTTTCCCGCTGCTCCACCCGTACAGTGGAAATGTTCAGTCTTATAAACACCGCCATACTCCCAACGATAGGCCCACTGGGAATTGCCCTTGTCTAGGGTTGGGTGGTGGCGTTTGTGATCAATTCTCTGGCTGCCTGTACAGGGATAAGTCTTGGTTCAATGGCACTGACTTAAGCTCAATCAAGCAGCTAGCTTAGCTTTGAGAACAGAGCGCGGTTGTCGCATTCGTGGAAAAGGCTTGGGTCGGCGTTTGACGACTCTCGGTTCGTGCCGATTCGGTCGAGAGGGCAATAGATCGGTGGCCATGGTCTCAAGTAGATGAGTATACAGCCGCCTTCTGGTCGCACGGTTGGCTGTGGCCAACAGAGCAAGCATCTGATTGAAGTGTTGTCGTGCCCCTTGCACAGACAGTTGGCTTCTGGCATCATCAGCTAGCGGTGCAGCATGTTCCATCAAGCTTCTGAGGAGGTTATAGCCCAACAAATGTGCCCAAATGTCCTTGCGCACCATGTCTGGGGTTTTGGCACTGAGCCTCTCCATTTTTAAGGTGGTTTTGAGATGGCGCAGATTGACTTCTGCCACTGGCCAACGCCAGCCATATAAACGAGTCAGTTGCCGAGCGCTGTAGTGTTGAGCATCGAGCAGCGTCGTCACCACAATAATGCGCTGGTCGCGAAAGCCCTTAAGGGATAAGCGCAAACACACCTCTCTAACGATCAATGTTTGAGGAATTATGGCAAACTCTTGCTCACTCATGTGCTCAGGTCGTTGGGCTGGCTTGTGCCATGTCACCTGATGATCGCCAATGCCATTCTTGTTACCTTTGCGGAAATCAGTCTTGCGGGCATAATGCTTACGCAACACTCCATCAGCCCCTTGTTGCTGAATGATGGCTAGATCAACATAGCTGCCATAGGCTTGGTCCGCCATGACTACATCACCGACTTCCAGGTCTTGGTAGAGCAAACGACTCATAACAATTTCACTAGTGCCCCAGGAGGCAATACAGGCTGAAACCACTGCCCCAGTGACCAGACAGAAGAACACTACCAATCGGGCAATGGGAAACCCACAGCCTGCTGCTTGATTTCCATGCTGTGGGTATGACTTTTGGTTAGCCGCACTATCGGCCATCAATACGGTGGTTCCGTCGTAGACCTTGACGGGCCGACCACACCAAAGGTGTTCTAGGGAGAGGGTTTGCGCCAAGCACTCAGCGGTCTCGGGAATTAAGCGTTGCAACAGTAGCTCTGGAAAGCGGCTTCTGGCTTTGCTGTAGGCTCCGGTATCAGATGAGGGCGGTTGGATGCCAGCCGCTGTGAGCCAAGTGGTGATGCATTGACCGTGTTACGAAGGCTTTTATCGGCAGATAGCACTTGGTAAAGCATGGCCCACAGCGTAACGATGGGGCTATATACCCGGTTGCGATAAGAGAATGCTTCTTCTCTAAGAAGTTCATCTAACCTTGAGGCTGGCAGGATATCTGTCCACGGTAAACCCAGGCTTTGGGAAAATTGCTGCTTGAGAATTTCGGCTGACTCAGACATAGTGAAAGACAGAAT
>NZ_JANQOY010000161.1 GCF_028285565.1 Acaryochloris sp. IP29b_bin.148 | reverse complement strand
CATTTACCCCATCCAAAAACTGAAGAATTCGGCTCAGGATTCACGCATGGCAATATCTGAACAAGTTCAACAACGCGCTGACTTTATTGGCACTCAAGTGATTACCCGCAGTACGGGTAAAAAGTTAGGGGTCATTAACCAACTTTGGGTTGATGTCGATCAGCGAGAAGTCGCAGTCGTTGGTTTGCGGAATACCTTAGTCACCGGTGACCAGCGCTACATGTATTTGACCAGCGTGCGTCAGATCGGCGATGTCATTCTCGTGGATGATGAGACTGCAATTGAAGAAGTAGATACCTACGATTTCAGCACTTTAATTAATAACGAAGTGATCACCGAAGCGGGAGAACTCTTGGGCAAAGTCCGAGGGTTTAAGTTTGACACCAGCACGGGAGAAATTGCCTCTTTAGTGATTGCTTCGGTTGGGGTGCCCCTGATTCCTTCGCAGGTTTTGAGTACCTATGAACTGCCCGTTGAGGAAATTGTCAGTACAGGGCCGGATCGCTTAATCGTCTTTGAGGGGGCGGAAGAGCGCCTAAACCAATTGACGGTGGGCCTGCTCGAACGGATGGGGCTAGGCATCCCCCCTTGGGAATTGAGCGATGAGGAAGATTACATTCCCAAGACGACGTCTACCACGAACCAGCTTGGCCCTGGCGAACCCACTACTGCCTATGCGCCTGCCCGTCAGGCTGCCCCTGCTCAGCAAGCCTGGGAAACAGAGGCCTGGGAAGCGGAGCCTGTGCCAGTGGAACGCCAAGAGGCCCCGCAGCAGCAATATGCGTACCAAGAGGAAGATAATTGGGGGGATAGTGGATCTTCTCCACCCCCTACCCCTGCGGAGCCGAAGTATGAGCGGGAAGGAGATGTGTGGGCCGATGATTATGAGCCCCAAGAACTCAAAATTCCAGAACCGCAAAAAATTGCCGAATACGAACGCGAAGATTTCTAAACCCCTGTTGTTAAGCCCTTAGACCTGTGACTGTCCTCACGAATTCTCTTACTACGGTCGCCCAGCAAACTCGCCAGGCGGCTATCCACCTGGCAGGCGCGTCTACGGCAACGAAAAACCAAGCGTTAGAAGCGGTCGCTCAAGCGCTAGAAGCCGCAACGCCAGAGATTCTCGAAGCGAATGTGCGGGACTGCCAGCAGGCCAAAGCGGCAGGCATTGCCAATGCCCTCTATGCCCGATTAAAGCTGGATGCCACTAAACTCCAAGGTGCGATCGCAGGCGTGCGCAGTGTGGCCACTCTGGAAGATCCAGTGGGGACGGTGCAGCTGAAACGAGAGCTAGATACGGGGCTGGTATTGAGCCGGGTTAGCTGTCCGTTGGGCGTGCTCGGGGTTATTTTTGAAGCCCGACCGGATGCCGTGATGCAAATTGCAGCGCTGGCGATTAAGTCTGGAAATGGGGTGCTGCTGAAAGGCGGGCAAGAAGCGCTCCATTCCTGCCAAGCATTGGTAAAGGCGATTCATCAAGGACTGGCGCAAACGGAGGTGTCTCCCCACGTAGTCGCGTTATTGACCAGTCGAGAAGAGACCTTGGAATTGCTGAATCTCGATCAGGAGGTCAACCTGATTATTCCTCGGGGTTCCAATGAGTTTGTCCGGTTTGTCCAGGAGAATACCCGCATTCCAGTTCTGGGACATGCCGAGGGAATTTGTCATCTGTATGTGGATCAGGCGGCGAAGCTGGACCAAGCGGTAGAGATTGCCGTAGACTCCAAGATTCAATATCCGGCGGCCTGTAATGCGGTAGAAACGATTTTGGTGCATGATGCGATCGCATCCCAATACCTACCCACACTGACAGCAGCGTTACAGGACAACAAAGTTAAGGTTCTCGGGGATGCTAAAACGCAAACCATCGTTGATGTCGCCCCCGCAACTGAGGCGGATTGGGCCACTGAGTATGGTGATTTGATCGTCTCCATTAAAGTGGTGGCGTCCTTGGCAGAGGCTATTGCTCATATCAATCAGTATGGTTCAGGGCATACAGACGCCATTGCCACTGAAGATGAGCAAGCGGCGGCTGTATTTATCAATCAAGTGGATGCAGCAGGGGTATTCCACAACTGTTCCACGCGATTTGCTGATGGGTTCCGCTATGGCTTTGGTGCAGAAGTGGGCATTAGCACGCAGCGGATGCCGCCCAGAGGGCCTGTGGGTTTGGAAGGCTTAGTCACCTATAAATATCAGCTCAAGGGCCAAGGGCAGATTGTTGCCACCTATGCCGGGTCAGAGGCGCGACCCTTTACCCACAAAGACCTTTAACTTTATACCTATTACCTATTAAATGAGCCGCATCGGAACGACTGTCCTGATGCAGCTTCATGATGTGGTGGTCAGAGTTCGATTAGTTGCGAGAGGACATCGCCATCACGATTCGGAGGATGTACCAGAAGAGCAGGGCGACAGACGCGAATAACTCTAAGGATGCAGCCACATAATGCTTTGTGGAATAGTGCTTCATCACCTTAGAGGTGTCATACAAAATAGCTGCTGATGCAAACACCACCATAATGACGGAGAAGAATAACCCCAGCGAGAAGCCGAAGATATAACTGCAAACAATCAGTCCTAGAGCGACAAAGCTGCCGATTTTAAGGATGCCACCGAGAAAGGTGAAGTCTTTGCGGGTTGTAAATGCGATCGCAGTTAGTCCCCCAAACATTGTCAGGGTCAAGATTCCGGCTGTAGGGATGACGTTGGCATCGGAGAAATATGCTGCCATGTAGAGTAATGGCGCAAAGATTAAAGCTTGAGCAACCACATAAATTCCCAACCCTGCATACTGAGTGCCGACTTGATCGGCCTTAGCAACGAGTCCCCGAGACATCCAACCTAGTAACGAAAAAGCGCCTAAAATTAACAGCCAGCTAAAACGGCTTCCGGCTAAAAATTGGAACATTGCTTCAGCAATGCCTAATTGGAATAGCAGAAATTCAACAACGATAAAAGCACCAATAGCACCTGCTAGATGCAGATAGGTCTTTTGAATAAAAATGGCACGTTCTGACGGGCGCGACTGGGCAACGCTTAACATGATTGATATCCTCGACAAAGATGGAGTAGAGAACCTGTTCTATCTCCAAGCTTAATCTACGGACACTGTGATCGTCCCTAAGTATTGAATTCACCTCAGACTTGGAAAGCGGTCGAAATGAAGGGTTTGACTTCAAGGGAGTGCCAAAACCTTAGTGCCTGAAAAAACAAACATCAAGTACAGTACTAGAAATCATGGGTTCGAAAGAATTGTTCTGTTTTAGCATCGGTGGGGTAAAACGTTTCAATCCGCAGCTCATCTGTGGTGATGTCCTGAGGGGTACCAAAAGTAGCAATAACCGAAAATAAACTCAGTTCCAAGCCATTGATATCCAGCTCTAAGGGTAAGACGGGCAACAAGCTAGCGCTGGACTCACTGTCACCTTCAGGGCCAACGAGTTCGATGTATTGGGCGAATCGCTCTTGGATTCCCAAATCACCAAATGTCAGGGATTCACTTCTGAGACGACGGATGATAGACGGTAAGACCTGATCCCAATTGGTAATATATTGCCTGAGACCGTTGGGATGAATCGTGAGTAAGGCCAAATTGAGTTCCCCTTCCGCTCCCAGATGGGCCTGAAATGTTTGCGGGTCCCCCCCTATACTGAGCAAAAAATCTGCCGCCTGATTGGCTTTTTTTACATTCCAGTAGCGATCCACTACAACAGCAGGCAAAGGGTTATGGTGTTGCAACATATAATTCAGTGCGTCTAAGACAGGGGCCATAATAGGCTCATTCAATTGCGTTTCGTGATAGGCGGCAGCATAGCCAGCGGCATGTAACAGGACATTCCGTTCCCGTAAGGGGATATCCATCGCCTCTGAGAGTCGCTCGACCATTTCTCGACTAGGATGACTTCGCCCAGTCTCCAACCAACTGATATGGCGTTGTGATACATCGGCTGCCAGGGCTAAATCCAGTTGCGACAGCTTCCTGACTTGACGCCATTGACGACAGATATTCGGAAAGTTTTGTGTTCGGGCGGAGGTCATGAATTTCTCCTGTCTGCTGTTCATTCTCAACTGAGACTGAGCATCAATTCAATAACCTCACAGGTTATTGCTGCAATTCAAAGGAGAGGTAAGGATGGATGCAAATCCAACCCAAGGAGTTTGTTATGGTCAACAGGCGGGTAGCTCTGATAATTTTGATTCCGTTTACCCTGCTATCTGGATATGCGATGGCCCAGGTGGGCTATCTTGGCATTTTAGATTACAACCGCTACAGTCCGGCTGGCTGGCAGGTCTTTACTGATTTAGTGATTGCTCTGGTCCTGGTGTTGAGTTGGCTAGTACCAGAAGCGAGAAAAAAGAATCGCAATCCTTGGCTTTGGGTGTTGGCAACGGTGTTAACAGGTTCCTTTGGCCCCCTGTTATTCCTACTCACGAACAAGCCCACATCCAGTCAAGAGGGTGTATCCCGAGGTTTGGAGAGCTGATACTGAACTCAGCCCCAGTCAATACAGTTCATCAATGGCACCCAGATCGACCCAGTCGGAGATGCGATCGCAACCCCCTCGATCATCAGGATAAGCCAGTAACCTCTGTTGAGGAGATCGCAGTACTTCAGCTAAGGGAACAGCTGTTAGTTCAAGAACTCTAACTCGTCACATTGAAAGTCATTAAATGATAGCGGTCTCTGGCCGAGAAGCCTGCTTGTGAGTAGAGTCGTTTTGCTCTGTCGTTGGCACGGGCCACTTCTAGATGCAAAGCAGCAATATCTAGGCTGGCAGCCTGTCGAATTACAAAGTCTAAAACTTGTTTCCCAATACCTTGCCCCCGAGCACTCTCGACAAGAAACAGCTCATCGATAAAGGCATCTCGACCCCCTAACTCAATGCTGTAACCAAAACACAGCGCCACATAACCAATGACATGCTCAGCAACACTGATCAACCAAATACGCCCTAATGTTGAATGGTCCGCTAGCAAAGGTAATAGCGTCTCCAACCGTTGCTGATCAGTTAAAACAATCTGCTCAAAATGATGATAGGCCCGTACTAAGGGCAGCAAGACCGTAATATGAGAGTCATTTGCAACTTGAAATGTGGGACACTTCATCCGTGCGGAATAGTCGTTACCAAAGATAATCTTGACGCTGCTTCTAGCGTAGTGGATTTGAAGACTATCCCTGAGAATAGGCAGGTTTGGCCTCCGTAATTCCTTGTTGTTCTAGCGCTATAGCCGTTTTAAAAATCATGTTCTCATCATAGGGACGAGCGATTAGCTGGATACCCACGGGCAGTTCTCCCGGCAGAAAGATCGGCACTGAGAGAACGGGTAAACCAATAAAGGATAGGGGTTGGGTGTAATAACCCAGATGGGGACGAATGGGCACCGTTTGTCCATCTAGCTCCATCGTTGTCTGCTCAATGAATGGGGTCGAACAAGGGGTGGTGGGAGCAATGATCAGATCGACGGTCTTAAAAATTTCGCGAACCTGATCGCGATACCAACGGCGAAAACGCTGGGCTTGTAGGTACCAGCTATTGGGTATCATCGCTCCAGCGACAAAGCGATCGCAAGTGGCAGGGTCAAAGTCCTGTAGACGCGTTTGTAATCGCGGTAAATGGAGCTGACTGCCTTCGCTGGCGGTAATTAGGTAGGCGGCGGCTCTAGCCCGTGCCGATTCCGGTAAGGTCACAGCTTGGGTGACCTCTAAGGCAGAGGATATTTGGTCTAGGGCCAGGGCAATGGTGGGAGTCATGCCTCGGGCGAAATGATCGGTTGCGATTGCAACCCGTATCCCCGTCATATCCCCTGATAAATCCGGCGTAACCGGTGGACGGTCCGTACAAATGGGGTCGCGAGGGTCCGATCCTTGAAGCACCTCAAAGGCTAGAGCAATATCCTCCACAGAGCGAGCAAAAGGGCCAATATGGTCCAAGCTGCTGGAAAATAGGTAGGCTCCTGCCCGTGACAGGCGACCATAGGTGGGCTTGAATCCATAGACGCCACAGAGCGAAGCGGGCACTCGAATCGATCCATTGGTATCTGAGCCAAGGGTTAGCGGCACAAGACCAGCCGCCACCGCTGCTGCCGATCCACCCGAAGAGCCACCGGAAATTCGAGTCGGATCATGGGGGTTGGGGGTGACGCCGTAGTGATGATTGATGGTGACAAAGCCATAGGCATATTCATCCATATTCAGCGCTCCCACCAAAATTGCGCCTGCGGCGTTGAGGCGGGCCACCGCAGTTGCATCTTGGCTGGCGGGGGGCTGGCTTTGATTAATTTTGGACCCGGCTAAGGTTACGGTTCCAGCAATATCAAATAGGTTTTTTACCGCGAATGGTACGCCTGCTAAAGAGCCTACGGGTTCTCCTGCTGCCAACTTGCGATCAAGGGTTGCGGCATTAGCTAAGGCAGAAGACTTTAGAACGGTTGTAAAGCAATTCAGATCCTCTCGACTAGCGATTTGTGCCAACGTTGCTTCAACGATGGATGTGGCCGAGCGCTCCCCAGTTTTAATCTGTTGAGCAATTTGAGCTGCCGTCAAACTCATGGTTCAAACTGAGGCGCAGCCTCTAAGGTATCGGGCAAAGGAAAGTCTAAAACGGGCTGGGCAATGGTGTGGATCTGTTCAAAGCTTTCAACTACATCTGGGAGCTGATCTGGAGGTATCGATAACCCAAGTAGCTTAGCCGTCTCAATCACATACGTTGAGGCAAAAGCATCCGAATCATTAGATGGTGAAGCTGAAGACTTTGACATGCGGCAGGTATAAAGGGGCAACAGGTCTAGAATAGCGGACCTATAAACGAATCGAGAGCGCCAATTTCCTCACCCACAAATCAAATAGCAGCCCAGGGATGTCCTCAATTCCGCTCATAATATAAATAGTGCATAACGACTATCGCCCCCAAAGGAATCCATGGCTAGAGACCTGAGAAAATTTATCCAACGCCTCGAAGAGCGAGGCCAACTCAAACGCATCCAAGCCTTGGTGGATCCCAAACTGGAAATTGCTGAAATCTCAGATCGGATGTTGCAGCAGGGCGGTCCAGGACTGCTCTTTGAGAACGTCAAAGGCTCTGACTACCCCGTGGCGGTGAATTTATTGGGCACCGTGGAGCGCACCTGCTGGGCGATGAATATGGAATCCCAATCCGAGTTGGAGGATCTGGGTAAGAAGCTGGCAATGCTGCAGCAGCCCAAGCCCCCTAAAAAACTGAACCAATTTATCGACTTTGGCAAAGTTCTGTTTGATGTGGTCAAGGCTAAACCCCAGCGGGATTTGCTACCCCCATGCCACCAGGTAGTGCTCAAGGATGAGCAGGTAGACTTAAACAAAATCCCCATGATTCAGCCCTATATCGGGGATGGCGGTAAAGTGGTCACCTTCGGCTTGGTGATTACCAAAGACTGTGAAACGGGAACGCCCAACGTAGGGGTGTATCGCCTACAGTTGCAGTCGAAGAACACCATGACGGTGCAGTGGCTATCGGTGCGGGGCGGAGCACGACATTTACGCAAGGCGGCAGAGCAAGGGAAAAAACTGGAGATTGCGATCGCAATTGGTATTGACCCCTTAATCATCATGGCCGCAGCCACCCCTATCCCCGTCGATCTTTCAGAATGGCTGTTTGCTGGACTCTATGGCGGTAGTGGAGTGCACCTGGCCAAGTGTAAAACGGTGGATTTAGAAGTGCCTGCCCAAAGTGAGTTTGTTTTAGAAGGTACGATCACCCCCGGTGAAACAGGGGTAGATGGCCCCTTTGGCGATCATATGGGCTACTACGGTGGTATCAATGAAGCCGCGCCACTGATTCGATTTCACTGCATGACTCACCGCAAAAACCCCATTTATCTGACCACCTTTAGCGGTCGTCCCCCCAAAGAAGAGGCGATGATGGCCATTGCCCTGAATCGGATTTACACACCAATTTTGCGGCAGCAGGTCTCAGAAATTGTGGACTTCTTTTTGCCGATGGAGGCTCTGAGTTATAAAGCAGCAGTGATCTCGATTGATAAAGCCTATCCGGGGCAGGCTCGCCGGGCGGCTTTGGCTTTCTGGAGCGCGTTACCCCAGTTCACCTACACCAAATTTGTGATTGTGGTGGATAAGGATGTGAATATTCGCGATCCGCGCCAAGTGGTATGGGCAGTTTCGTCTAAAGTCGATCCTGTGCGGGATGTGTTTATCTTGCCGGAAACTCCCTTTGATACCCTCGATTTTGCCAGTACCAAGATCGGTCTAGGAGGACGCATGGGCATTGATGCCACCACGAAGATTCCTCCGGAAACGGATCATCCTTGGGGAGAACCATTGAAAGCCGATCCTGATGTGGCAGCCATGGTGGATCGTCGTTGGGCTGAATATGGTCTAGCAGATCTGAATCTGGGTGAGGTAGACCCGAATTTATTTGGTTATGAAATGCCTTAACTCTAGATAAGAGCTCTACTCAATCTCAGTGTGTGATGATCATCCGTAGGCTCGATCGGTTTGGAGTTTCTATTTTGTCAGGTGTGCTGTGAACCATAGACGTCATTTTGATTTGAGTACGGCCGTTTCTTTCTCTGAGGAGGTTACCAGACATGTCATGGATTTTGACTTTTGCTAAAGGGTTGGCATGGGTAGCTCTGGTAACAGGGCTATGCAACTCTATGGTTCGACAGTATGCGGTTGTATTAGCACATCCCATAATTGAGGAGTCAAAGGATGTATCACAGAACAATACGAATCCAGACTATGTAGAGGCACAGCGTCGCATTCAAGAGGCACTCACCACCCAAGCATCGGCATTACACTTGAGAAAACTATCACTCACCCAAATTCCTCCCGAGATTGGGCAACTCATAAACCTACAAGAACTTTACCTTGGTAGCAATCAGTTGATCAGTCTACCGCCAGAAATTGGACAACTAACTAACTTAAAAAAGCTTCAACTCGGTCGCAATAGGTTGAATAACTTACCAAATGAGATTAGACAATTAATTAATTTGCAAGAGCTTTACCTTGATAGCAATCAGTTGATCAGTCTACCACCAGAAATTGGACAACTAACAAGTCTGCAAACTCTCATCCTCAAAAAAAATCAGCTAAGCAGTTTACCATCAGAAATCGGACGACTCACTAATTTACAAGCGATTGATCTCGACAACAATCAACTAAGCAGTTTACCTAATGAGATCGGGCAACTATTAAATTTAAGAACAATTGATCTTAGTAATAATCAACTGAGTAGTTTGCTGTCAGAAATCGGACAGCTCACAAACCTAAAATTTTTTAACTTGAGTGCTAATCAATTGAGTAGCCTGCCAAAAGAGCTTACACAACTCACAGATCTTCAAAGTCTTTATCTAGGTAACAATCAGCTGAATAGCTTACCAGATGGAATTAGGAACCTAAAAAATTTGCAAACTCTTTTGCTATATCGTAACCAGCTGAGTAGTCTTCCAGATGAGATTACACAGCTGACAAACCTACAATCGCTGGATCTTAATAACAATCGATTGGAAAGTTTACCAGATGATATGGAAAAACTACGTCAGTCAACAGTCATAAATTTGCAAAATAATCCATTGCCGCCTCACATTTTGCAAAATTACAGTGCTCCCTAGACCTGGGGCAACAAGTTGGCCTAAAGGATTACCTAAAGCTGCCATAAATACAATCGAAATAATCTAGATTTGAGGAGTCCATATTTGATATCTAAAAAGCTATCGTGGCTTTGGAGTCCGGATGAGCAAACTGCATAGCAATTGTTATAGCCAACATGGCCTACTTACAACTGTCGTGACTCCAATTCCTAAATCCAAACGGATAGGTGATCTGGATCGACACAAAGGATAGCGGATCCGGACGACATACTTTTTTGACTGCACTCTGGGCAAAAAATCCATAATTAATATCCGCGACAAATCGTGCATCGCTAAAGCCCACCATACTCACATCCGAGCAGTTGTCCATGATGTCTTGGCTAATCTTGGACATCAATTGAGGAGAGCTAAATACGTTGCCTATCCCTGATGTGTTCTCCAGAATATATTGATACTTCCGAGGTCGATCAGCAGGTGAGTCGTACATAAAGCCAACCTTATCCCAATACCCTTTCTGCAGTTTTACTTGGGAAAGTTGATTTATGCGTCCTTCACCTTGCAAAATTGCCTGACGGCATGAGGCAGCAGTTGACGAAGACTCAGTTAGGGGTAAGAAACGCTGCAATCGCCATAAACCCACAGCGCTAAAATAGGTAAGAATCAGCCATCTAAGAATTGAGACACAGATAGATAATTTATTTCTTTTCTGCATGAAATAAGCGGATAAGAATCAATATTATGGCTGCGATCGCTCCCACAATCGTCCCATCTCTTTTAAAACAGGTACGGTCGGCGAGGCCATAATCTGAGCTTGTGGTTTCAACTTTATGCCTGTGTTCTGTTGCCACAGTGCGGTCGCATGATCTTCCAGCTTTACATCAGGATGAACCGGGCGAAAGCCATACTGGATAAACACCTTTTGCTGATCCGGCTGTGACAGATAGTCAATAAACTGTCGGGCTTTTTGAGCTGTTTGCTCATTCACTTGGCGGCGAACAATTGCTGCGGTGGGTTTGTTTTCCACTGTTGGGTTGATTTCATAAATTTGATAGGGCTGGCCCTGAGAGACTTTGGACTGCTCCCAGCGATTTAGAGCCACACTTTCGTAATTGGTGATGATATCAGCATCATTTGCCCCTCGGGCCACAAATTCCTGCATCAGAACATCGCTGGACCGGGCAGGCTGATAGATGGATCGCTTTAGAGTAGACACTGCTGACTGGGCGGTTGGGCTATTTAAGTCAGCCGTTTGCAGAGAAGACTTTTGCAGTTTATGGGACAGCCAGAGACTCAAGGTCATTTGCCCACTATTAGAACGGGTGGGGTCGGTCATTACAAAATCAAAGCTGCCCCAGTTAGCAGAGCCGCCAAAAGATCCCCATTGCTGGGCTTTCATTGCCGTTTCCAGTCGATTCCAACTAAACTTGCCATCTGGGAACAGAGCCTTTCCCCGCTCCGGCCAGGTAATCGCTACGAGGCGAGTTTTCGCCAGGGGTTGGGGTTCACCGTAAAAGGCAGGTTCTGGGGCCGTCCATCGCTGCTCTAGACGCTTGAGGGTGTCCTGATTAGCGGGAATGAGCACCGTCGGTTGAAAATCATTGCGGTCGTCAATAAACCGATTGACCATATCCAAGGACCCCTGGACTTTGAGGTCAATGCGGATTTGGGATTGCTGTTGATGAAAGCTCTCAATCAATTTTTTCAAAGGTGGCTCTAACTCAGAACCACTGACCACTACTAGGGTTTGGACCTGATCACCTGGGAGTGGATAAAAGGTCAATCCCAAGGCTGCCGCAATAATGGCCAGAGAAATATAGAGGGACCGCTGAGACTTCGCCATGCTTCTTCCTATGTCAAGACCAACACATCCAAATTTTCTTGGAAATCTCGCAGCTCATCACTCAGATTTTTGAGTTCAGCCGATTGACTGGCCTCTGCTAAGTCCGCACGACGCAACTGATTCTGCATCGCCTGTAAAACCCCAGCCGACTCAGCGATTAATTGAGATAGGCTCAGGAGCTGGGCTTGGCGGGCATCTTGGCCCTGCTGAGCCAGGCTGATATTACGCTGGAGGCTTTGATCAAGCTGTTGCAATTGCTGTTGGGTGGCTCCAGAACTCTGGGCTAGCTTCTTCTGAACTGTGGCCCGTTGCTGCTGTAGCTCCTGCACGGACAAAATGGAATCATCACCATGCAGGCGTTTGGCCATCGCTTCAATTTTTTGGGGTAATTCGGTGGTGCGATCGCACGCATATTGCAGAGTCCCCAACAACTCCATTTGCAAAGATTGGGTCAGCAATTCCTGGGCTTCTGTCTTCAGAGATTGGGCCTTTTGAGCCAGCGAATGAGCTTGAGTCCTTAGATTGCTCAGCTCTTTTTCCATCGCCGGACTCCACCGTTTTGGCTGAGCTGCTTTCGGGGTGTCAGATGCCATAAGGCCCGCACCTGCTATCGCTACACCCGCCGACAAAGGCAGCATGACAAAAGGGCTGAGTTTTGCCAGCCGCACGCCCCCCACCAGAACAATGGCACCCGCTAACACGGCTAAGGGTTGGTATAGGGGATTGACGAGTTTCACCATGATATCGTTACCACTGCCGCTTACTCCTCTTTAGAACTCCACCTGTAAATCAGCCATCAACTGAGCAATAGAGGCCGGATTCCCTTGACGATAATAGCCGCCATTGGCTTTCGCAATCTGCTGAAGGACATCCGGTGCAAAGTCTCCTTCACTCCCATAGCCCACGGTGAAAATGGCAATCCGCTGGCTGCCTTCAAAGCCTGTTTTTTTCAGTGCCGTCAACAATTGGGGCAGCTGCTGCCTGGACCCAGAATCGTTACCGTCCGTCAGCACAATCACCGCATTAATGGCATCGGTGCGCAAATTTTGGGTGAGCCAAGACTGGGCTGCCAGAATAGAGTCGTACAGCTTGGTATTGCCATCTGCCTTGAGGGCAACCACAAACTCTAAACCTTTGGACTGCCCCTCTGGGGTGCCATCTACAGAAACAGGCTTACGGACCACTGAGTCAAAATCAATCAGCGTCACTTTTTCCTTAGGACCCAGACCTTTCAAGTAAGTTTGCAGGGTAGACTGCACAGCAGCCAGTTTTGTCCCGGTCATCGACCCAGACGAATCCACCACAATCACCACTTGTGAAGGCTTCTTGGCGGCGGTTTGCCAAGATTGAATCATCGCTTCCACCACGTCTGGCTTGGGCACTCGATAAGACGCATATTTGGGTTGCGCTTCGACACCCCAGTTTTGGGTAAACTTAGCGCCCAATGCTACGCCGGGTGTCCCCGGTCGTAAGCCCAAAGTGGTGGCAATCTTCTGAATCTCGGGTGTGCGGATATAGTCAATAACTTGTTGAGCCGCTTCTTTCTCTGCTGCACTCACCCACGGTCCCGTAGGCAGAACCCCTCGCATATTGGACGTGTAGGTCACCCCAGGATAAACCGCTTGATATCGAGGCTGTCCCGCAGGCACTTGGGCATTGGCGGCAATCACCGATGACTCATAGACCGACCCCACCGAGGCCCAAAAGGGACCATTGGTCACCATGGCTTTGGCTAAAGAGGTGGTCGAAATGCCATAGCGGGTAATTTTCTGCTGAATCGCTCCCACTTTGCCTTGGTAGGCTTTAACATCTGCAACCGTAAGCTGTTCCGGTGGCTTGCCAGAGACAGAGGCAAATTGAGCGACTAGAGTCTGTAATCCTGAGTTAGATCGGGATGGAGCCGTATGCACATAGCGGAGGGGCAACGGTTGACTGCCCGGATCTAAATCCTTGTGGCTTTTGGCCGTTAACAGGGCTTGAAAGGGATCTTTGGTTTTGCGCAAGCTCTCGGCTAGATCGTCCCGCACCATAAACACCATCGGGCTATTTGCCAGTAGGGGCGCATCAGTGACCGTGGGCACATAATTTTGGCCAGGGAAAATCTGGTTCACTTGGTAGGCTAACTGATCCACATAAATATCCCCATCTAAGGAGACCAGCGTCGGCCAGCTTGGATCCTCTGCTGAAAGATTGCCATTCTTCATGGCTTTGGCTTTATTCAACACCTCAGTAACAACATCTCCGCTCCCTTTGGCTTCGCAGTGCACATAAAAAGGACTGCCATCTTTTAGTTTTGGCCCAGTCTGGTTGAATCGCTCCATACTTTGCTGGCAAAAATCCTCCATAGCGCTGCCCACTAGAAAGGTAACCTTCATACCTTGATTCCCGTTGGTAGCAGGACCCGTCCCAGTACAAGCACTCAGCATGATCAGTAATGCAGCCTGACAGTGTAATAGAATTTGACGGGTAGAGGGTTTCACCATTGCGGGATATCCAATCGAGTCAGCATAAGAGTTGCAAAGAGTGATCGGTGGATTGATTCAGATGAGCTGTCTAGTCGACTAGCTTCTCTGTTTTATGCAGTGATAAAAACAATCCAGCATGCGTGGAACGTTTTTTACTCTCGGCTTTAGCATACCCGCTAGGCAGCATGATCTCGAACGATCGCCCCCATCCAATCCGAAACATTTTCCTTTTCAATCACAAACGATTGGCACAGATTTCTGCAAGGCTAACTTTTGCAACATCGCTATAAGGTGCGGATCGTTAACACTTGAGGAGGGGTCGAATCAGGAGGATATAGTAATTCAACCTTGGCTCGAATCGTTCCTTTCGGATCAATGGGCAAGGTGACTAGAGGTTCCCCTTGCTGACCGCATCGTTGTACTAGATGGAAATACTGTTGTTCAGGGATATTTCGGGTCGGGGATCCCTGGGGGAAGCTCAGTTTGATTGTTCCCCGGAAGCAGATCGGTCCAGAGGGTGATTTTAGAAAACGGAGACCCTGGCGAGTCAGAGGGTCCTCTTTAAGGGGGGTTTGCAGAGCAATGGTCACTGTCTGGGTGCGCTGGGTTGTATTGTGCAAAGGTAGATCTAGGTTGTACTTAAGACCATAGTTACCGTGGGCAAGATAGGCTGTATCATCGTAGCGCTTTAACATCGGAGCACTTTGAATTTGCCCAGTCCCCAATGTGCCCCGATGGAGTGAACTGATCACGTAGGAGAAGGCTTGACCGGATTTAGGGATTTTAAGTTCTTTGGACTGAGGGGTATCTGTCACGGTCGCCCGCCACTCGCCGCCCTTTGAGATCCCTGCAACTCGGCCATAAATAAACTTGCTTCCCTTAAAATCCAGGGGAGAGGGCACTTTATCTCTTGGTTTTATCAATTCCCCTTTCGCTAACAATAGTTTCCAGGTTGCTAAGCTTGGGCCGCTATACCAAGGGGTTCCATGCTTCGCCATACTAGCAACATAGAGTGGGCCATCCGTTCTCAATCGCATCCAAGTGGTGCGACTGTTACTAGGAGGAATAGCGCGATTGACCAGCATGTGGCTTTTTCGAGGAGGAATAACGATTTTTGATGTCCAGCCGGGCTGGCTTTTGCCTCGAAGGATGACATTGGTGATTCGGCTACCTGGTCCCGAAAATACTTTACCCGTCGAATCGACTATCTGACTCTTTAAAGGAACAAAGGGAGCATGGGCACTGCTTAGAAAGCTTGTTGCTTGAAGAATGCTAACTTGAGCTGGCTTGCTGGTGGGATTATGGAGCAGTATCCCCTGATAGAGAGATCTCTTGCCCCTCCTTGAACGAAGTCGAGTCACGTGATGAGCAAAGATATAAAACTCTCCATTCAAGGCAAAATCGAGATGGGCACGAGGCGATGTTTTGCCTGATTTAGGAAAGGTTGACAGCAAGATTCCCCCTGTGTTGATAACCTCAGGACTATTACTATTCAAGAAAAGACTGTTATCCAGCTCTCCAGGTAATGCCCGAACATCCTGCGGTATAACGACCTCTGAACGTGCAGCAATAACAGGGGCCACTTGAGACAGAAATAAAGATGTTAGGAAAATTGATGACATATTGTGCCAGGTCGTAAACAAGCGTGTAAATCCTATCAAAAAGATCTTCGCAGTACTCCAGTCATAGCTGAAAGCTTGGCTGGGGGTGTAGCAAAGCATGACCTCAGGGAGCAAGATCTACATCCTAAGTGATATAATGTAGATATGCTCAACATGACCTGGGAATTCAAGTTAGAACCCACTGCAGAGCAAATTGCAGAAATTGAGCGCACTTTAACCGTGTGTCGCCAAGTCTGGAACTTTGCCCTAGCAGAGCGTAAAGACTGGCTGAATTCCCGCAAGTCTCCCGTGAACGCTTGCTCCATCAACCGGGAATACATCTTACCCGCTGACCAGCCGTTTCCAAATTATGTGAAGCAAGCTAAAGCCCTCACCCAAGCTAAAAAACACATTCCTGACCTAGGGTCTGTCAATGCTCAAATGCTGCAACAGACCTTGAGGAAGTTGGAGGTTGCTTGGGAAGCATGGCGGTTAAAGCGTTCTGGTCTACCCCGATTTAAGAACCAAGCCCGGATGCGTAGCTTTGTCTTTCCCCAGATGCTGAAAAATCCAGTCAGTGCTCAAGGGATAAAGCTCCCCCAGTTGGGATGGGTAAAAGTTAGATGGTCAAGGGATATCCCTGAAGCTTGTGTGATTAAGCAGGCTAGGGTTGTCCGCAAGGCTTCTGGGTACTTTGTCCTGCTGAGCTTACAAGCAGCTGTTGATATCCCTGAAGTGCCGTTTCATGGCCATCCTGTGGGGATTGATGTGGGCTTAGAATACTTTCTGTCTACCTCCGATGGACTCCAGGTTAAGCGTCCTCGCTTTTTTAATCAGTTACGCCGCAAGCTGCAATTGCTGCAACGTCGGCTGAAGAGAAAGCAAAAGGGCAGTGCAAACCGTTCTAAGTTGTTGCAGAAAATAGCAAGAGTTCACCAGCGGATTGCGGATACTCGCAAGGACTGGCACTTTAAGCTGGCTCATCAACTGTGTGACCGAGCAGATGCCATCTTTGTGGAAGATTTAGACTTCCGCATTATGGCCAAGGGGATGCTAGGCAAGCATACGCTGGATGCTGGGTTAGGCCAGTTTACGAATCAAATCCTGTCTTGGGTTTGTTTTAAGCGTGATGTTTATTACGGCAAGGTTGATCCTAGAGGCACAAGCCAGGAATGTCCTGACTGTGGTGCTGAGGTCAAAAAGGACTTGAGCGTTAGAATTTCTCACTGTCTAAGCTGTGGTTCAGTGAAGCCGAGAGATATTGCGGCGGCTCAAGTGATATGTACCCGTGGGCAACGGGGAGTAGAAAATGCCTGTGGAGTCGAGGTGACGGGGAATTCAGTCATGGATTCTAGTCAACTGGCACTGAAGCAGGAAATCTTCGAAGCGATTCGGGGAATCCCTCTCTGTACCTGAAAGGTCAGTGGGAGAGGATGTCAACAGACTGTTTGCTCTAACACTTTTCATCCAAAGCAGAGGCAAAGTTGCGAGGACTTCGGCGGCGAGTTACATCTTCTTCTGGTATTTGAATTTTTTGGCCCAGTCAGGTGTAGTGATTGACTTAAGGGGGCTGCCTGAGGTTTTCTTTACCAGGGCTGACCTCTAGCGTATTGGCAACATCAATCAAGGTCCATTTGTTAGGTTCAATGAACAATCCTTGGATGACTTCGCCGGGTTAGAGTGGCTTGAGATAGAGAACAAGAAAGGGCGACTCATACTAGACAAGCCACCCTTATATCCTTTGAGGCATGAAATTTAATTTCATTACCTTATCTTTAAGAATGCCCTAAAACGGCTCATATTCTTACCCTTCGGCAGAATTTAAAGGGGAAACTTTGAGCGATGAAAAGGGGCGACCCATGATACAGGCGGTCGCCACCCCAAGAGATTGCTGTTCACAATCGCATCAGAATTTACCACAGTGGCAAAATAATCCATTCAGTGTTTATCAATCTTTGACTGCCGAGTCATTAGATCAATAAAACGTAAAGGTCGCAAAACTGGGGAAGCCAGCACTATAAGCGTTGTCTGAGTGCCTGGAGTACTGCATACCCAACCGATTTAGAGGCTTCGAAATTCAACCTTGCTGGTTTTGTTCTGATATCGCCTGCACGATACCGTAGCTCATGCCGCCGCCAAACAGTGCGACGGAAACAAATACTCGGTCAGAATCGTAGTAACTTTTGCGCGAAACGGTCCAATATCCCAAGCTCACACCTATTATTAGACTAATACCTACTTGAAACAAATCTTTCATCGTAAGAGATAAGATTGCTTGCTGTTGCTGATGATCTTATTTTCTATATTTCCCAGAACAGTTCAATTTTGGTCTTACGAGGTTTGTGATCTACTGAGAATAAATAACCCATCACTCTTGGCCATCGAACCAGGTAATTCAGATTATTCCTAACTCAGATTGTTGTTGTCCTTTATGCCAGTCAGGCACAGTCCGCTTCTTTCACCAAGATAGTCGCACCTATTTTCGTTGCCAGGTGTGTCTGTTGGTCTTTGTGCTTCCTCATCAGTTTTTATCAGCAAACGATGAGAAGGCTATCTACGACACTCACGAAAATTCTGTTGAGGATTTGGGGTATCGTCGCTTTCTGAATCGACTTTTTTTACCTTTATCCCGACGTTTGCTTCCCCAGAGCTGTGGTCTCGATTTTGGGTCGGGACCAGGGCCAACGCTGTCGGTCATGTTTGAGGAAGCTGGACATTCTATGGAACTCTACGATCTGTTCTATGCACCAGATACTAAGGTTTTGCAGCGACAGTATGATTTTATTTCTGCATCTGAGGTGGTCGAACATCTCCACTATCCTCGACAAGAACTGGAACGATTATGGTCTTGCCTCAAGCCCAATGGCGTCTTGGGTATTATGACCAAACGTGTTATTGATCAGGCGGCTTTTTCTCGCTGGCATTACAAAAGCGATCTGACGCATGTATGTTTCTTTTCGATTGAGACGTTTGGATGGTTGGCCAATCATTGGCAGGCCGCTTTAACGATTTCAGGCAATGATGTGGTTCTGCTGTCGAAGATTTATTAGGTGTTTAATTGTCTTTGTTAAAATGATGATTGTAGCTGTACTATTTAACTAAATTAGAAAATTAACTCAAAAGATTTTGGCATAAGTATTGAAATATGGCTTGGGTGAACCAAATAAAGTTCTTCTATAAGAAGAGAAAACTATACATCGCTTTATTTGATGATTCTCATATTAGTGAGTTCTGGATAGCCAATATTAAAGCTTCGGACTTAAACATTAAAGAAGTCCCACAGGGGTTTGTGTTAGAGAGAAAGTATCGTATCCAGGACTTGGGTATTAAACCGTTTCAATGCTCGCAAGACAACTTCTTATTTAAAGTAGGAGATTTTGTTAATCAAGTTGTCAAAGGGCGATCTACTCCTAATGTAGTTGTGGAGAATTATATGAGTGGCGATACTTACAACATTGGGCAAGCGGGTGCTGTCGGAAAAGGTGCTCGTTCAGATCACAATACATTTCATCAGTCTGAGCCAAAACAAACTTTAGCAGAAGCTGCAGAGGAAATACAGCGACTTCTCAACGTGTTAGCAGTTGATAATCCCGATGCAAATGAGTCCGATAAGATAACTTTTGTTAATGATGAAACAACTCCTAGCTTCAAACGCCGTGTGGTTAGTGCATTGAAGTCTGGAAGCGAAACAGCTATAACAGAATTTTTTGATAACCCATATATTAATATTGGCAAGGCTATTGTTGAAGGCTGGATTAAAGTAAATTAAGGAGTTGTTGAATTTATTCTTTGTAGTAAGTATAAATATGCTCTTTTACTTCAAGAAGCTACTTCATGAATATAAATAGAGTTTGTTGATCTTCACCATGATCAACAAACTCTATTTTTAAATCTCTCCTTGAGCAATCATTTGAATTGCTCGTGGGGCAGCGGGGTCGAAACCACCGAAGTCCCAAGATAATGGATCCTTAGGATCCACTAAGGAGAGCTGGTAAGGGGCCAGAGTCACGTAGACCGCCTTAGCATTGGGATTCACTAGACGTCGATACTCAGCTAGTGCCTGACTCGGATGCTGTCGCCCTGCATAGGACTCAGAATCCGTCCAGAAGCAGAAGACATCGGCATAGAAG
>NZ_JANQOY010000146.1 GCF_028285565.1 Acaryochloris sp. IP29b_bin.148 | reverse complement strand
CGATCCACTCGCTGCTTAAGTCATCGATTTATAGGTATGGTTGCTTCGGATCAGAGCCTGAACCTTTTTGGGCACTCAACATTTAGGGGAAACTAGAGGTGACGATGGGGTTGTTTTATAGCCAATGGCTCCTCCCACTGACTGCGCTGACGTTCACTGTGGCCCTGTTGAAGTTTGCGGTGGTGGTATGGCAACGGGACTGGTATACCCAATGCCGATTTGAACACATTGCCCGCTTTGAGACTTATTTTGCCTTGGCCTATGTCTGTCTGGTGGCCTTAACGGTGTTACCGCCCACCTTACCCAGTGCATAACTGGCTCCCTTCTTGTTGTGCAAGGGGGAACGCTGCAATAGCTATCGTTTAGGAGAATAATTATGGCAACTCACTATAAAGTCACGTTAGTCAATGAAGAAAAGGGCCTGGAAGAGACGATTGAGGTCCCAGATGACGAGTATATTCTGGATGTGGCTGAAGATAATGGGCTGGATTTACCCTTTTCCTGTCGAGCAGGCGCTTGTTCGTCCTGTGCTGGGAAGGTCTTAGAGGGCACGATCGATCAGGCGGATCAATCCTTCTTAGATGATGACCAGATCGGAGAGGGCTATGCGCTCTTATGTGTGAGCTATGCTTTATCTGACTGTGTGATTGCAACGGATCAAGAAGAAGGGCTCTATTAATTCCACTGGCTGGCTGGCAGCTCTGTTGGTTTCAGGACTGGTATCAGGGGATGGTGCGATCGCAACCCAACCCCTCACAAGCAAAAGCTCTCTTGACAGTCTACAAGGCTACGATACTAGCCAAGATCATCGATATAAAAAAGCTTGCTCCCTTCTTTTGAGGAAAAGTCAATCTCTTTAGCAGCTACAATTTCAAGGCAAAATGGTCAAAGGTTAAATCAGGTTGATAACCAAGAGATTGATATAGTGCTTGGGCTGCCATATTATTTTTTTGCGTTGCTAGCACCAGCCTGATTGCTCCCGTTTCTCGGGCATAGTCTGCTGCAACCTGCATCAGTTGCGTTGCGATCCCTTGACGGCGATAAGAGGACAACACGAACAAGTCATTCAAAATCCAAACGCGCCGCATGGAAACAGAAGAGAAACTAGGGTAAAGCTGGGTGAAGCCTACGCCAATGCTTTCAGCCAAGGCTAAAAATATTGTGGAATCTTGATTGCGCAAACGCTCAGCCACAAACTGCTCAGCATCGTGACGGTTGGAAAGCTGGTCGTAAAAGACTCGATAGTGGTCAAATAGCAGGGCCACATTCGAAAGAGCGTCACTATCAGCCAATACAATGTGCATCTTGAGCGATCCGTGTTTGTTAGTCGATAAACCCTTGTTCTAGAAGAATCCTATCAATTTTGGCTTTATGGCTCGCTTCCCACTGTTCTAGAGATTGGGCGGCATCCTTGTCGGCTCTTTGCTTGGCAATATCATACACAGACGCTTGGTCTGATACTGGAATAACGACGATTCCCTCTTCATCCGCCACCACAATATCGTGGGGATGAACCCTTACTCCGCCACACTTCACGGGTTCACCTAGCGCCCCTAAGGTTTGTTTGACTCCTGGAATTGGCATAACGCCTCTGGCAAACACGGGAAACTGAAGATCTCGCACTTCCGCCACATCTCTGATCACGCCATCAACGACAAAGCCCGCTATCTGTCTTTTCTGGGCAATGGCACAGACATTCCCACCCGAGACGGCATAATCAATGCTGCCGGCTTCAACGACGATAATAGATCCAGGTGAAGCACGGTAAATTGCAGCATGAAGCATCAGGTTATCGCCGGGGGGACAACGTACAGTGTAGGCAGGTCCTGCAATTCTTGGCGTTTGAGGCCAAATTTCTCGGATGCCTATGTCCATAAACTGCTCACGGCCTAAGGCATCCGCATAGGCGGTGGGAGATAGCGCTTTAAACTTAGAGTAGTGTGTCATTGAGATACAAAACGGACGTTATCCTTCTATTTTGAGCGATGGCTCAGCACAAGTATTTAGATGTTGTTGCATGGAATGATTCGAGTGAGTTAATCCTTAGAGGCTTCTACTTCTAAGCGAATCATCGCTACATGTGTTTTGCCGTCTTCAGTCACAGGGTATTGCTGCAAGTACTGGTCCACAATAGCCGAGACAAAGGTTTCGGCACTCTCTTCAGGTACACGTTGAACATATGGAAGCCAGGTTGTCCGAATCCAGCCTGCTAATCCTGTAGGATTGGCGTGAACCATATCTTTAGGGATTAACTCTAACCGTAAAGGTTTTAGGCCCGCTGCTGGTAGCCATTGCTGATAGTCGTCTGGGCTGTAGAAATAGTAAGGAAATGCAAAGCCTTGAAAATACGGGCTCCATTGAGAGTGCTGAATGACCGTTTGTACAGCCTCAATCATTCCGACTACATTTCCTTTGCCGCCCATCTGTAGCAGAAGGCGACCTTGAGGCTTCAATCCCTTCTGTAGTCCTTGTAAGACGGCTTGATGATCATCTACCCAATGCAATGTTGCATTCGAAAAGACTCGATCAAACTGATTGTGGAACGTTAACTGACGGGCATCCATCTGCTGAAAATATAAATTTGTAAACGGGTCTGACGGAAAGCGTGTTTGGGCCAGACTGATCATGGCTGCTGATTGATCAATTCCGGTGACTGAACCATTAGGGACTTGGCTCGCTAGCTCCGCCGTGACTTTACCCTCTCCACAACCGAGATCGAGGATGTGCTCATGGCCTTGCAACTTCAGCTTAGCCATTAGTTCACGTGCCCATGTTTGCTGAGCTGTGGAATTTTCAGCATAGTCCTGAGCGTTCCAAGTATACATATAGCTCCTCCGATAGCTGTCATATTGTACTCATGCCCCAGTGCAGCTATCTGATCAACGTAAAAGTCTGCTCTCTACAGTACCGAGGTTTATGAGTTATGGAATACCCAGATCTGTCAGGCAGTCGGAATCTCAAGACCGATACTGCTAGATAAGTTTAAGTTCGAGTAATTCTAGCTTGTTTCCTCTACAAGAGCCATCCAACCCACCCAATTGGGAAAACAACGTACACTCATGGGTACAACGTATTGACGTTTAGCTATTTAATTATCGTGACCAATGACTCAAAGTTCAGGGTTCTTTAATCAACGCTATATAAACAATCTTGTTCCCTTGCCAGGTAAAGGGAAGCCTGCTGTGGGACGGATTGCACCAGACTTTGAGTTACCTCGGGTGGGAGGAGATCCGGTTAAACTATCCGACTATCGTGGACAGCAGCCCGTCTTTCTCGCCTTTACTCGTATCTTTACGGAAAAACTCTTTTGCCCCTTTTGCTATCCCCATATCCAAGACTTAAAACAGCGCTACTCAGAGATTGTGGATCGGGGGTCAGAACTGCTGATGATTTCCAGTACGGAGCCAGTGCAAAGTGAGCAAATCGTCTCCGATTTAGACCTGCCTTATCCCTTTTTATATGATCCGACCTGTGAGAGCTTCCGCAACTATGGGGCAGGGCAAGCCCTTGGTGCCCCATTACCCGCTCAATATATTGTGGATTTAGACGGTATCATTCGCTTTCGTCATATGTTTTCCTTTGTCGATCACAATGCAGGAATGGATGAAGTACTCACTATTCTTGAGGGTTTAACCCCCCAGGGCTAAACCAAAGTTGCCCCTTGAAATGCGCCAATGGGTGCGATCGCATCCAGGTTTCGCAGCGTTTCTGCACTTAACTGCACACCAAGAGCCGCCAGATTTTCATCGATACGAGATCTTTTACGACTCCCTGGAATCGGAATGATATTCTCACCCTGGGCAATCAACCAAGCCAGGGCAAGCTGTGCAGCCGTAATGTTCAAATCAACCGCAATCTGTTTGATGTCTTCAAGACGCTGCAGATTATTGCTGAAATTCTCGCCTTGCATTTTAGGATTATTGTTACGGAAATCACCGTCCTCTAATGTCTTCACAGTACCCGTTAGGAATCCAGCGCCAAGGGGTGACCAACAGACCAATGATGCGCCAGTCCTGTTAATGGCTGGTAAAATCTCAGTCTCTGCTTCACGCCTAAATAATGAATATTCGTATTGAACCGCTGAAATGGGATGGACCTGATTTGCTTGAATAATTTCTTCAGCGGTTACATTAGACAATCCAATCGCTCTCACCTTGCCCGCTTGAACGGCTTCTGCCATAGCAGAGACCGTTTCTTCCAGGGGGGTACTGGGATCAAGGTAGTGCGCATACAGTAAATCAATTTGATTGACACCCAGGCGCTCAAGGCTATTGTCAATCGCATGTTTAACGTAGGACCGAGTGCCGTTGATGGTGAGGGGAAATCCCCAACCTGTATCTATTTGATGGCCCGTTTGATCTTCTTCAAAGACAATGCCGAACTTGGTCGCCACAAAAGGCGTTTGGGTGGATTGCTGTATGGCTTGTTTCAGCAAGCTTTCGTTATGTCCCGCACCATAGGCATCAGCCGTATCGATCATCATATTTTGCTCAATGGCATAGGTCAGGGTTTCTACTGCCGTTTGATCGTCGCTAGCCCCGTAGTAACCTTCCAATCCCATGGCACCATAGCCGATTTGCTTGATTGGCGTTGAATGGATGGTCAACATATTGACTCCTGGATTGAGTACAAGAGATTTTCAGGTTAAGGATTGCAGTAGCCCTACCGCTTAAATAATAAGCCAGGTCACCAAGCCCCAAAAAGGCACAAAGCGCAGCCACCGTTTCTGAGGATTCGGTTCTACAGCGCCTAACAACACAATCTGAAAAAGCGTAAAGAATACCAAGTCAACACAAAAGGCGACGGAAACCCGGTTCGTCGTTAACTGGGTGCCCAAATATTGGAGTCGTTCAGCCACCGTGCCAAATTCGGGTCCGACAAACCCAAACCAGAACAGCGCCATCCCACTTACCAAAAGCCCTGTCCAACCAAAGGCCCGAGCTAGCAGCCCTTTCGAAGGGGATGGTACTTCTTCGGGAATCGGCATGGCAGCTCGCATCGCCATATATGGAATCATAAACGCATTCGTCAGAAAGAGCGCCATACTCCAAATCGGCACTTTCGGCAGCTTGCGGCTGCGTATATCGGCCAAAAGTAGAGGCAAGAAAATAAAGATCCAAGCGATCGCAAAGTTAAAAAAGGCTTGGTCTACCGGATGGACTAAAGGCGCTTCCAGGTAGTGAATGCCTAGCATGTTAGCTAAGGGCAAGATAAAGAAGAAGTTGAGGGACTCATTCATCACTTCCTGCCAGGTCTCCGCTTGAATGGCCCATACGGGTTCTCCGGGCATTAATTGTCCCGGTGGCGAGAGAAACAGGATATAAATATAGGCTCCAGCCAGAAGCCAGAGCAGCCTGGATACCCACGGCTGAGGCGGCTCTGAAGAGCTAGCTGAAGACTGAAGTGCTGTTTCCCCTGGCTCAGTGGGTTTCAGTAGCAGCCGCACTAAGGGGGCAATCAAGCGCAGAATCAAAAATGCACCTTTACCAGGCTTAATCACGGGTTCAACCAAATCCCGGGCAAAGAGCAGTTTTCCAGTTTTCTCAGACAGTCGACAAAAGCTAACGCCACGCCCGTTAGGCAAGGGAATACCGCCCAGCTCCACATGCCAGAGAATGCCCACCGCCAGAGCATCACCTTCTGTGATATCGTCCACCACAAACAACAAGTCTGCAGGTATCCCTTTACAAGACTCGGTGAATAGCTCTCCCACCGCTGCTTTTCCTTGAAAAGGTGTCGGAAAATTTAGGTCTTGATAACAACAGTCTGGATCAACATATTCCAGAGCTTTGGCGACATTGCGCTCATTAATGGCCTCATACATAGCCTGAATGAGGAGATGGGCTGGAAGTGTCATAGGGTTCAGAAAATTGAGGGAAGCATGGGGTGTGCTAGATCCAGGTGAGTCGCAGACAAATTGCCAACAAAGCCAACCTTCTGAAATGGATGCTTGCTGAAAACCTTCTAGCATCGGGCCGATGCAACTCCAGCAGCGATTAACCAAGGATCAATCTGATCTTAGGCGAATCATCAGGAAGGGCCAAGACCCGCATCCTGTCGTCAGAATACAGCAGTGTTCAAGCGACTGAGGCGCCTCTCTCTTAGAGAGTATGAGATCTCATTGTGACTTATTTCCCTAAAGAACTGCGGGAAAAGTCGAGACGGCCAACCCCCAAATACTGGCTTTCCGCAGTTGAACCCGCAGGCGTTCCTCGTACTTCAAACATATAGGTCCCTATGGAAGGATTCCGCACGGGTCGAACAGCCATCGTAATCTGCCGTCCAGGCGCAACGGGTTGATCAAATGTTACCGTCAACGTCCGATTGGATGGATCGCTGACCACAATATTGATCGGCAGCGCCTCACCCTTCTTTCGTTTCGTTCCTTCAAAGGCCTTTACAGACGTCGCTTTAAACCGGGGATATTGCACGCCTTGCTTGAGAATAAACTCCACCTTTTGCAAGGGTTGGGTGGCACCGGGCGGAATATCAATCGTAAAGAAGTAAGTTGCCCCTAACGAGCGGGCATCTCGATTGGTTGTAGACGTGCTGATCAGCTGAGGCGGTTGATTAAAGCGAGGCTTGGGACCTTGGGGAAGGGCAGGAAGCGCAGGCGCATCGATCACTTGAGCGACCGCCGTTGATTCTTGAGTCGGTGTCGGAATCGGTTGTGCAGGAGCCGGTTCTGGAGCGACCTGAGGCTTGGCCTCCATATTCTTGGATAACCGCACAAACGTATTAATCGGAATTCCCAGGTTGAACCCAGCCTTAATCACGCTGGAGTCTCCTTGATAGCCTGGTAAGACCACCTCTCTGCCTTCCGCTAAACCATGAATTCCCACCACTTTGCCATCATCATCAAAGACAGGCCCTCCACTCATCCCGGCGCGGGTGACATTGGTGTAGACCATCTTGTAGCCTCTGCCAATGGATTGGGGGGGCAATCCAGAAATTTCACCAGAGGTAAATTGATAGATATGGGGCAGCGCCACACCCGATGAGGGCCAGCCTGCAATAAAGACCTTATCGCCCTCCGTTAATTGATCGGAGTTGCCGAGTTTAGCGAGCGGGTATGACTGTTTACTTGTAAAACTTACCAGCGCCAAATCCACCTCCGGTAGCTTTTGCACCGACTGATAATTTAAAGGATGTTCCGTCCCATCTGGCGTTACGATGTCATACTCATCAGGCGTGGCGACCACATGCTCTGCTGTGAGCACGAAGTAAGTGTCATCTTTTTTCCCCACCAATACCCCAGAGCCGGGGCTTTGGCCCTTCACCAAAATGGTAGACGCTTTGGCAATTTTATTCACCTCTGTCCCTGACAATGCTTGGACAGGCTGCACCACCACCAAAGCAGTGCCTACAGCCAAGATAGGTAAAAGAACTTTAGATCGCTGCATGGGGATAACCCTCACTCACTTGAGTTTATTATTGGCGACGTTTATTCAAATAACGACTTCAGTTCCATCTAAACACTGCAGCCACACACTCCGCCGTGATCTATCTCCATAGCCTCGGATAGAGGGACATTGGATGACGGGTCAAAGAGACTTATGCTGACAAAAGCTCTCCTGTTCATAAACTATTTGCAATAGGCATCTTATCTCAGCTAAGCTCTGACGTTGCTCAGCCTTCTCTTCCACTCTGGCGAGCTGAGTCATAAGACCAACGTTTATTCTGATTGTCGAGAGGCTGAGCAGAGCTAAAGCCTTCTAATACCGTATTTCCAGGCGTATTCCTTATGAGTGATTGGCATCCCACGGCATGTATTTTATGTTCTCGCAACTGTGGGCTATTAGTGCAAATCGAAGACGGCCATCTGACGAAAATTCGAGGAGATCAAAACCACCCTGTTAGTGCGGGCTATATGTGCCAAAAAGCCGCCCAACTCGACCATTATCAAAACAACGCCGATCGCCTCACCCAACCTCTGAAACGTCAGGAGGACGGGTCTTACCAACCGATTGACTGGCAAACTGCCATTACTGAAATTTCTAATCGCCTGCTGGACCTAAAGCAGACCTATGGCAAAGAGTGCCTCGCCTTCTATGGCGGGGGTGGCCAAGGCAATCACCTTGGCTCTATGTATAGCAGTACTTTTCGCGATGCCTTGGAAATTCCCTATTACTATTCCGCCCTGGCTCAGGAAAAAACCGGGGACTTTTGGGTGAATGGCAAGCTGTTTGGTCGCCAAAACTGCCATACCACCGAAGATATTGAACAGGCAGATTGTGTGCTATTTATCGGTACCAATCCTTGGCAGGCCCACGGGATTCGTAATGCTCGCCCTACCCTTAAGCAGCTAGCTAACAATGCTCAGCGAACCATGATTGTGATCGATCCGCGCTGCACAGAAACGGCAGAATTGGCGGATATTCATCTGCAGCTTCGGCCTGGAACCGATGCGTTTTTACTGTCAGCGATGCTGGCGATTCTGGTGCAGGAAGGCTGGGAAGATCAAGCCTGTCTTAAGGAACATACCGTTGGATTTGCTGAGGTGAGGGCTTGCCTGCAAACCATTCCCATTGATGACTATATCGATCACGCTGGGGTGGAAGCCAAGCAGGTCTATGAAGCCGTGCGCCGCTTTGCAGCCGCGAAGTCCGCCACCGTCCGAGTGGATTTAGGATTGCAGCAAAGCCTCAACAGTACTCTTAATTCCTACCTAGAAAAACTTCTTTTTCTGCTGACGGGTAATTTGGGCAAGCCCGGTGGCAATAACTTCCATACTTTTTTCCTGCCTTGGGTGGGCCATTCTGATGTCCACGCCAAACCCCTCCGTAAAACAATGGCTACGGGGATTACTGAAATTGCCCAACTCTTTCCGCCGAATGTGTTGCCCGCTGAAATTGAATCCGACCATCCCCAGCGACTCCGGGGCTTAATTGTTGATAGTGCCAATCCAGTGGTATCAGGAGCAGATACCCAAGCCTACCAACGGGCCTTTACCCAGCTGGATCTGCTAGTGGTTGTGGATGTGGCGATGTCGGAGACAGCCCGCTTTGCGGATTACATCCTGCCTGCTGCGTCTCAATTTGAAAAATGGGAGGCGGCATTCTTTAATTTGGAATTTCCCACTAATGCCTTTCATTTACGTAAACCCTTGTTTAAACCCTTGGCTAATACCCTGCCGGAGTCGGAAATCTATCGGCGCTTAGCGGTGTCGATTGGGGCGATTCCAGAGCGCTACCCGTTGTTAGAGCGGGTGGCTCGTTGGCACTGGCGGTGGCCGCAGCTCAGTCTGTATCGGCTGGCGTTGGTGGCGGCCATGACTCTCCAGCCCAAGCTGCGACGTACCGTGGCTTTTGCCTTGCAAGGATCTTTAGGTAAAACTTTACCGGATGAGAGCATCGCCCCCTTTTGGGGCGTTAGTCAGCTCTATGTGCAGCAACATGGTGAAGCCGTAGCCCGAACGGGGTTACCTGGACGCGGGGGAAAACTAGCGGAAGCCTTATTTCAGCGCCTCTTGCAGGGAAGCGGCACAACCATTAGTCAACATCTGTATGAAGATACTTGGTCGCTGATGGGGTACAAGGATCAGAAGGTGCGATTGGCCATTCCTGAGTTACTGGAGACGTTGCAGACACTGGAATCTGCGACTTCCTGGCCCGACTATCCCTTAATGCTGATTGCGGGTGAGCGCCGCATGTATAACGCCAATACCATTTATCGCGATCCCCAATGGCGGCAGAGTGATGCTGAAGGGGTGCTCAAGATTCATCCCACGGATGCCATAACTTTAGAGTTAGCCGATGGGAACGAGGCACTGTGTCAATCACCCTGGGGAGAACTGACCGTGCATGTAAAACTTTGCGATACGCTCCGTCCAGGTGTGGTGAGTTTACCGCATGGCTATGGTTTAGACTATCCCGACTCCCAGGGCCAGCGCATCCGCTATGGTCCGCTGCTGAATGTACTGACGGGGGCTCGGCATTGTGACCCTATCAGTGCAACCCCCTTCCATAAAAATGTACCTGTCCGCTTGCAACCGCTCAGGCGCAAGGGCTAGCCGTCTGTCAGGTGGGCACCAATTCACCCGGTCTGAGACGAGACCATTTTCCAGCCTCCTCTAGGAAACTGGCGCAGCCGACCACATCCCATTCCATCTCAATTTCATCCATCGTGTTGCGGATATTGACGTTAATGGTGGGCTGTTGCGGCTCAAAGGTAGGGGCCTCTGTCAGGTGAGGCTGTTGATGCTGTGTTTCCACGGCATGATAGGTAATGCACTGATCAACGAAGTGGCAGTTAACGCAAATACACATACTCTTGGCCCTCCTCTGGAACAGAGACAAAGCGAGTCTGGCATGAAACCGTCAAGACCCTTACAAACACTCTAACGGATCTGATTGAGTTCTGGGATGCCAGGTTTTTAAAACGCGGCCCGTTAGGGTATGGCCATACCAGGGGGTATTGCAGCTTAGAGAGTGCAATGTCTGGGCATTGGCAGTCCAAGCTTGCTGGGGGTCGAATAGAATCATTTCCGCGGATTGGCCAGGCTGTAGCGTCGGCGGGGACTGGCCTAAGCAGTGGCAGGGAGAGGTGCTCAATGTTTGCCATAGGGTTAACGGTGACCAGCGTCTCGTGGCCACGAAGGTTTGCCAGAGCAGCGGTAAGGCCAGTTCTAAGCCAATCGCGCCAGGCGGGGTAGCACTAAAGGCGACGGTTTTTTCTTCGTAGGTATAGGCGTGGTGATCCATTGCGATCGCATCAATCACCCCCGACTCTAGCCCTCGGATCAAGGCCGCCTGATCTTGAACATTGCCCACCGGCGGATCCAAGCGCCAGTTGACATCGTAGGTGCGCAGCGATTCGCTATTGCCCAACAGATGCATCCAGGTGGTACTCGCGGTGATCGGCAAATTCCGCTCCTTCGCCCGTTGGATCAGCGCGACACTGCGAGCGGTGGACACCCGCATCAGGTGGATCGGCGTTTTTAATTCAGCCACCATTTCTAAAAGAGCAGCCAAAACAGCAGTCTCGGCCATAGTGGGGGACTCTGTCAGTCCCAATTGGAGTGCCTCGAGGCCTGGGCGAATCACTCCATTTCCCGCTAAGGCCGGATCACAAGGCCAGAGGGCAATGGGGATAGATGCTGCCCCAAGATATTCACAGAGTCGTCGCAAGAGCATCGAATTTTGCACAGGGCGGCCATCACTAAAGCCGACCACACCGGCCTGAATCATATCGCCAAATTCGACCAGCTGTTGCCCCTCTAGTTTTTGAGTGATGGCCCCCCAGGCCTGAACGTGCAGGGGCAGATCTGAAGAGATCTGAGCGTGCAGTCGGGCTAAACCATCGGTATGATCCAAGGGCAATGGGGTATCGGGCAGAAGCGTCAGGCGGGTGAATCCACCTGCGATCGCAGCCGCCGTCAGAGACGCCAACGTTTCCCGTGTTTCAAAGCCCGGTTCATCAGCGTGACTATATAAATCCACTAAACCGGGGGCTAACACCAACCCCGTGCAGTCTCGCTCAGCAGCAGCCTTCGACTGAATCGCCCCTGGGGATGCAATCTCTACGATTTTGCCCGCCTCAATTAAGACATCTGCAACCCGATCCACTTGAGATAGCGGGTCTACAATTCGCACCTGTCTGAGTAATTCTTGTACCATACTCCATCCATGCAGTTGCGTGTTCTCGCCAAGACGATGCGGTCTTCGCCGGGTCGCACGGGTTATAGCGCCCCAGCTGCCGTCCGATCCAATATGCCTCCGGCCAAGTGAGTCGTAATATTCATCGCTTGCAAGATGGGCTGCCCCTCTGCATCAAAATCAATCACGCTAACGGCCCCATTCCCTTGTTTAAAACACCAGAAATACTCCGGTCCTAAACCGGCCACATGGCACAGGATCACCTTATTAATCGCATCATGGGCCACCACCAGCCCCGTTTGTTCCGGTTTGCCTGTGGCCAGAGCAGTGGCCACAATATCCTCCCAAGCGGCAATCGCTCGATCCCAAACCTGCTGTAAATTTTCTCCTTCCGGCATTTGTAACGCTTCCGGCATGGTCCGCCATCGCTCAAGTTCACCCGGATAGCGGATCTCAATCTCCGATTCTAAGCAGCCTTCCCAGGTGCCATGGCTAATTTCCCAGAGGGGTTCCGACAGATCTAAGGACACCTGAGGATGATGCTTCAAGATCAGTTCAGCCGTTTCTTTCGGACGGGCGAGAGAACTGCTAATGGCAAAATCAATCGGAACATCTTTGAGAAAATCGGCAGCCTGTTGGCCTTGCTGACGACCATTGTCGTTGAGAGGAACATCAATTTGCCCTTGAAACTGTCCGCGACGGTTCCACTCGGTTTCTCCGTGGCGTACCAAAATTAAGCGGAGAGATCGATAATGCCGCCACCATTTAGGCAAGGGCAATCCCAGGTGATCCGTTACATTCAGCGTTTCGAGCTGTGGCTTTTGCTGCAGCCCATCGGGGAAATTTAGGACGCTAATATTACAGTTGGCCTGTTGCAAGCGTTGATAGCGATCAGAGGTTAAGCCCAAGGCCGTACTCAGCAAGGCGCGATTAATGCCGCTATGCCCAACCAGCAAAAGCGTTTGATTGGCATGCTTGGCCAGCAGGTCTTGCCACAGGCGCTGGGCCTGCTCATACAGCGCCGGGACGGGGTAGAAGGGCTGAGCTTGATCGGGCAATTCCATACACAGCTGATCAGGCGCTGTATTCCAACACTGATATTGTTCTGGGAAGTTTGCTTTGACCTCTGTAAAGGTCATGCCTTCCCAGAGGGGGAGACCAATTTCAATCAGCCCGTCTAGCACCTGAATTGAGGGAACCGGATACGGCCCCGCTGTCATCTCCTGTTTCAAGGTTGCAGCCGTTTGCCCGGCCCGCTGTAACGGACTGCAGTAGATCGCATCAAAGGCGATGTCTTTGAGGACAGATCCGACTTGGCGAGCATCGGCTAGACCTCGTTCGGTTAGAGTGGACTTATCTAGGTGACCTTGGACTCGACCCTCCACATTGAAGGTGCTTTCGCCATGTCGAACTAATATTACGCGAGTAGCCAGGGGCTTGACCTCCAAACATTACAAGGGCCAATTCAGAAGGGCATAGATCCACATTAATGTCGGCGTGAGTCTGTGCTGAGGCCAGAAAGATTCTAACCTGTAGAGACAACGGTTGCGCATCCAATCCTAAAGATCACCCCAGGATCGAACAGAGCGAACGGTCCACCAAGGATTAGGATAAGAAAGCTGCGGTGGTGCGAGGGTTGACATCAGGTAGGGCTGTTTAGGGAAAAGAATGATCCATGACACATGAGCAGACGAAGCATCAGGAGCGATATCGCTGGGTATTGATGATCCTGACGGTCATTGTCACCTTTTTAGTTGGGGTGCAGCTCCTCAGCAGTTGGAATCAGCCGAAGGCCCAAAGCCAGTTGAACCTCTATCAAAGTGATTTGTTGCTGCAAGCCTCGGAATGGCAGCCGGTGGTCGAAGACGCCGATCAGGGTAAACCCTTGCCGAATCCCTTGCTAGAAAATGATCCGGTGGCCGCCGCCCTCAAAACCTATCGTCAAGTGCGCGCTTCTGTTCAGGCCGATTTGGAGCGGTTAGAGCAGGCTGACCCACCCGAACAAGCTGCGATCGCAACCCAAGCCCGTCGCCAATTTAAAGCAGACCTGGATCTACGATTAGGGCTCCTGTTGACACAGGCCGATCAAACGGAAGCAGCGCTCACCACTTGGTCTCAAGTGGCTGAGGCCTCCAGCACGCCCCAAGCTGCAACCGCCAGTGTACTGAGGGGACTCTGGGATGCGCCCCCCCAGCTCTTGCCCAATGCTCAACAACTCCTCCAATCGCAATTTACAGGATGGTTTAAGGATCAATCGCTAGAGCGTCTTTATACGCTGGCCCAACGTCAAGACGACCTAACGACCCTCCAAATTGAGCGGCAAGTCGTGGCCAGCAATGCCCTAGTCAGAGTGGCCACCATTAATGGATTAACGCTGGCGGGCAATGGGGCCGGTGTCATTATTCTGCTGGTCTGGATCGTGCGAGCCTGGCGACAGCGACGTCCGACAGTCTCGTCAGATCCCCATCCCTTGGCCACCTTTCAATCCCCGCCGGACCGTTTATCGGGTGAAGCAGAGGCTGCTGATTCACCGTCAATAGATGAATCAGCAGCCTATCTTGCTCACACAGACTTAGCTCAATCCGTCCTGTGGCCAGCGGAGACCATTTGGCAAGTGATGGTGCTCTGGTTTATTGCCTTCTTTGCCATTAGCTTGGCCATTCCCTTGCTTATCTATGGACTAGGGATTCAACCGGAGACCTTAGGGGCGAGACCGCAAGCCTATATCGCCTTTATCAATTACGCGGTTTTGGTGATTGTGGGTCTCTCGATTCTAATCTGGTCCCTCAAAGGGTTTCTGTCTGCGCCCTTTAAATGGTTTAGACTTCGGTGGCGCGGCAATTGGGTAGTCTGGGGGATGAGTGGATATTTTGCAGCTCTGCCCCTCGTGATCATCATTGCCTTACTGAATCAAAAAATTTTGGGCGATCAGGGAGGTGGTAATCCGCTCTTAGAGCTGATTATTCAAAGCCATGACCCAGTGACGGCCAGTTTATTATTTGTGATGGTGGCAGGACTTGCCCCCTTCTTTGAAGAAATTCTGTTCCGGGGATTCTTCTTGACGTCTTTAACCCGGTATCTGCCCCTGTGGGGAGCTATTAGTCTCAGCGGTGTTGTGTTTGCGATCGCCCATCTCAATTTGGCTGATATTCTTCCTCTAACCGTTTTGGGATGTGTCTTGGGATTTATCTATTCACGATCGCGGAATCTACTGGCCTCAATGCTGTTGCATAGTTTATGGAATAGCGGCTCTTTTCTCAGCCTACTGATTCTGGGCAGTAGTTCTGGCTAGGCGTCAATTCAGGAAGCTGATATCCACCTCTTAGTGGCAGTATTCGCTCACGTCTTCGCCACACTGGTCGGCTAAAAATACCAAAGCACGAAAGCGAAGTTCCACAAACTCATCGTATGCAGGATTGAGCTTGCACATGGGAGGGATATGCAACAACTGGTGGCCAAAGAGAACGACATCTCGCTCAAAGGGGCACTGGGCAGGAATCAGTTGGCAAATGCGGCGGGCAACGACAGGGTTCTCAACATCTAGCGTGGCAAAATATCGGCGGACTAGATTTTTGCAGAAGGCTTTAAAGGGAGAGGGGCTAGATGGAGGTTTCAAAGCAGCAGATTGCATGATAGGTGTTCCTGGGTTAATCCAATGATTTGTACACAGATATTGGCAGCAAAGATTTAATAATCGTTGTTTTGAATGTCTAGGGAAAAGTAGCAACCGAAGGCACAGGCGATAACCCAAACGCTTAAAACTTGAGTGATAAAGGTTTCTAACATCGGTCAAGGCTCCTTGCTCTTAAAAGTTATAGGGAAGGGATAAAGAAGGCTCCTTAGGGAATTAACGGTCTCTCTCTTCCGTTACTGTTATTATGGGCAAACCCCCTCAAAAATCCTTGAGGATAATCACGGAAGTTTTAAGCAAAACTTCAGCTCATTTAGCCTCAGTTTCCGTGGATGTTCGCAGATTATATTGAACTCTCCGTATATTTATGGAGCTAGGGTTTTTACGAAACACACAGGCAAAAATGGGGAAAAACATAGCGTGCTTGAGGTAGCTATTTTTCTCTATTCAGTTAGATGTATTGCGGAAAGGAATGGATTTAAAATCCGAAGATATCTGAGCTGATCAAGTTTGCGCGGGTCATTAACCGTGGATGTGCATCAATCGGAGCGTCTGAGGCATTCCAAAGACATCATGAATGGCTATGTTGTCGTTAGTAAAGGGCTTGCAGACATGCCTATGACGGTCAGAGAACAGTTGATATGACCGCTTCTACTCGGCTTGCGTCAGCTCCAGGACTTTATCAAACTGAAAATTGTCCACATAGGTTTTTAATCGATCAGCAAGCTCAAAATGCTTCAGTTCAATTTGCTCAATCAGTTCCTTGATGCGTTGTTCATCCAGATATAAAGCAGCTTGATGAAGATGCTTTTTCCATTCAGGAGAGAGTTCCTGGATCAGTTCAGGTTCAAGAGACAATTGAGGCAAATGAACGCTGGGGCAGGGCTGATTTTTTAGGTATTGAGCCATCATCTCCAATAAATCTGCCAGGACATAAGGCTTACTCACAAAGTCATCACAACCACTTTCCAAGGCTTGACATCGCGTTTGATCAAAGGCACTAGCAGTGAGCGCAATAATAATAGGGGGTATGCGTTTCTCAGACATAGCCAAATGTTTGATCTGTTGCGTTGCTTTCAGACCATCCATGTTAGGCAGGTGAATGTCCATCCAAATTAAATGGGGATGCCAAGTTTGCCAGAGATGAACCGCTGCCTGACCATCTTCAACTGCTCGGACCTCATACCCAAGAGGGACGAGTAGATCGACCAACAATTGCTGGTTTTCAATATGATCCTCCACAACAAGGATACGAGAGTGGGGCTGCTGGGTAGTCAGGTCCTTCAGCTGTTTGGGTGAACCTTTGACTAAATTCTGCTGCGACAGCTGAACTTGGATATTAAAAGTAAAACAGGTTCCTTTTCCCGGTTGGCTACTTGCAGATAGGGTTCCCCCCATCAATTGGACAAAGCTACGGCAAATGGGTAAGCCCAGTCCCGTTCCTTGATGACTATGTTGCCCAGCCTCGATTTGGACAAAGGGGTCAAAGATTGTCTCTAATTTAGTAGAGGCAATGCCGATACCCGTATCCTCCACTTCAAAGGCGAGGAAATAGGCCGATGAGGATGGGACTTGGGACTCTAATTTTACCCGTAGGGTCACTTCGCCTTCGAGCGTAAATTTGATCGCATTGCTGAGGAGATTAATTAAAACTTGGCGTAATTTTTGCTCGTCGGCATGGAGATGTTCGGGAACTTCAGCAGTACATTCCACCTTAAGTTTTAAGCCTTTCGACTGGGCTTCTAACTGCAACATCTCATGTAATGAATGGAGAAGGTCATGGAAGTTAAAGGTGGTTGCTTCTAGGATGGTTTGACCTGCCTCAATTTTGGATAGGGTCAAGATCTTATTAATCAGCGTTAGCAAATGTTCCCCACTGCGATTAATGATATTAAGTGATTTTTGTAGGTGTTGAGGCATGGCCTCATCTTGAGCAATGAGCTGGCTAAATCCTAAAATCGCATTGAGGGGTGTGCGCAATTCATGGCTCATATGGGCCAGAAACTGGCTTTTTGCACTATTTGCGATTTCAGCGGTTTCAATGGCATTTTCCAATTGGGCTGTCCGTTCATGGATCAGCTGTTCCAGATCCGTATTTAATTGCTGGAAAGCAGCCTCTGCCTGCTTGCGCTGGTTAATGTCCTGGATCTGAGCGACAAAATGGAGAGGTTGACCGTTATCGGCACGGACAAGGGAGACACTGAGCAAGATCCAGACCTCATGGCCCTGTTTATGGATGTACCGTTTTTCCATATGGTAATTACTAATCTTACCTGCCAGCATTTGCCTGACATAACTGAGGTCCAGTTCTAAATCCTCCGGATGGGTAATATCCTGAAACGTCAGTGCTAGGAGTTCTGTTTCTGTGTAGCCTACGATCTCACATATAGAGGCATTCACTTTTAACCAATGCCCATCAGGAGACACTAAGGCCATGCCAATCGCTGCATGTTGAAAGGCACCTGAAAACCGTGCTTCACTTTCACGGAGTGAGCGCTCAATCTTCTGTTGTTCTGTGATATCTTTGCCAATACTCAAAAAACCCGTCAACTTGCCTGCTTCATCGCGCAATGCGGTCACAGAGAGGCGCACAGGAAACCGACTTTTATCTTTGCGAATATACGTCCAAATATTTTCATCGGCAATGCCTAATCGAGCTTTGGCGACGAAGGCTTCAAAACCGGGTTCAATGGAGTGTCCTAACTCTTGTGAGAGCTGCCAGGCTCTTTGCACAACTTCTTGAGGATCATGAAGAATGATGGGGGTTGACTGACCGATCACCTCTTCTGGCTCATAGCCTAATTTTTTCAAAGCCCCAGCATTGAGCGTTTGAATGATGCCTTGCAGATCTGTGGAAATAATGGTGAAATCAGCGCTATCGAGAATAGTCTGTTGCCATATCTGCGACTGTTGCAATCCGGAGGTCATAGGTTGTTCTGCCATTTTCGACACCTTCCCCTCCCGTGTATCAGCAGCATTGTATGAAAGACCACCTTTTCAGAATTCCCAATTCATTAAGAATTGCGACTAGTAATCTAATTGGAATCTTTGATGTTTACCCATAGGGCACAACCACATTAAACGGTTCTGATTCTTTCGGATTTTGTGGAGTGAATCGCTCAACCGTTCATCATCCGGATTGTCTTCAACAAGCAAAATGGGACAGGGCTCCTAGATTGATGAAAATTCAGAGGGAATTGTGAAGTAAAAAGTAGCGCCTTGTTCGATGGCAGCTTCAGCCCAAATCGTCCCCCCATGGCGACGGATGGCTCTTTGTACAGACGCTAGTCCGATACCCGTTCCCGGAAAATCCTGAACGCTATGCAAACGTTGGAAGACCCCAAAAAGTTTTTGGGCATAGGTCATATCAAAACCTGCACCATCATCACGGATAAAGTAGGTTGGTTGATTCTCCTCTTCCCTTACGCCAAACTCAATATGGGCCATAGAGTGATAACTGGTGAACTTCCAGGCATTCTGGAGTAGATTCGTCAGAATTACTCGCATCAGGGTCGCATCAGCGTATACGGACACGTCTGGCTCGAGTTGAATTTCAACCTGTCGTTCTGGCTCAGATAACTGTAATTGTTCAAGCACCTCATAGGTAATATTGCTAAGATTAACCATCTCATATTGAATTTTTGAGCGGGAAACCCGCGATAGATTCAATAAATCATCAATTAACTGACTCATCTGTGCCACATTCTTTCGAATGCGATCAAAATAGTCTTTCGCTTCTGCATCAAAGAGGTCTTCATAATCTTCGAGTAACGCTCGACTAAATCCATCAATGGCTCGCAGCGGTGCCCGTAGATCGTGAGAAACAGAGTAAGCAAAAGCTTCAAGTTCTTTGTTGGATGCTTCTAGTTGGGCGGCATACCGTTGGACCTGAGCTTCAGTTTGTTTCTGATTGCTTGTATCTATTTGACAGCCAATCATTCTCAGGGGCTTTCCGTTTTCATCCCAGTCAATTACTTGTCCAGATTGGATCACCCAGATAGTTGAACCGTCTTTATGGCGGCAGCGAACTTCATTAAAAAAAGGGGTTTTCCCTTGACTTTGAAAGTGTTGTTCAAGGCCATCTAGGACCTTGGGTAAATCTTCGGTGAAGATAAGACTTTGCCAACTACCAGGGATGTTGCGTAGCTCGTGGTCTTGATACCCAAACATTCGTTTGAAGCCGGGGCTCAGGTATTCACTATGATTTTGAATATCCCAATCCCAATATCCCGCCAGAACCACCTCCAGAATCTGCTCCAATAGCCTAAGCTCTAACTTGGCCTTCTCCGCTTTCAGTCGCTCGGCTTCAGCTTGTTTTCGATCGCTGATATCGTGGTTCATCCCCGCCATTCGGAGCGGCTGGCCCTGCTCGTCCCATTCCACAACTTTTCCTAAGTTGGCAAT
>NZ_JANQOY010000145.1 GCF_028285565.1 Acaryochloris sp. IP29b_bin.148 | reverse complement strand
CGATCCACTCGCTGCTTAAGTCATCGATTTATAGGTATGGTTGCTTCGGATCAGAGCCTGAACCTTTTTGGGCACTCAACATTTAGGGGAAACTAGAGTCAGAACTTCGCATTGAAAATATAGTAGAAACCATTAGCTCTTTTCTGTTTCATAAGCAGCTCTATCATCTGATTTAGACAATAGCGAGCAACCAATTCTTGAGCGCAATCAATGTTTGATTTCTTTGTTAAAATTAAAAACTGACAGAAAGTAATTGCACCGACTCTCAGGGTAAACATCCCTGTCTACTACGTGTGGTGGAGTGCGATAGGGTAAACGCACTACTTCAGTGGCCCTATCCGTTGAGGGTGGTGCGATTAAATGGGTTGTACCTCTTGTTAAACAAGCTTTTTAAGCTCTCTTTGAGTGACACCCGCATCAGTCAGGCGTGCGATTTAACTCCTTGACCATCGCAATATGAGGGAGATCAGCTTGGATAAAAGGCTCTCCTCGGCGTTGAAAGCCAAATGGCTCATAAAAGGAGGCTGATGGTGCCTGGGCATAGAGAAGGGCGCTGGTAAATCCTTGTTGCTGAGCATGGGTAAGTACGGCGGTTGCGATCGCAGTGCCAATCCCCCGCCCTCGAAACGCTTTCAACACCGCTACACGTTCAATTTTGGCTTGGGTTCCATCCCCATAGGCTCTTAACCGTGCAATGCCGACAGGCTGTTGCTGCCAATAGGCAATAAAGTGCTCAGCTGAGTCATCTTCGCCGTCCATATCCAAACCCGGATCAATCTTTTGCTCCAGATGAAAAACCTGCTGCCGAATCCAGAAAATATCGCTGGTGCTCTCGGAGTAGGAGGTCAACCGAATCTCTAAACCAGGTAAGGGTGGATGGATCGTCATATTCCAGGCTGCTAACTGCAATATTCTAAATCAGTGAGCGTGATCGATCTCCAGCGAATGCAGACTGTTGTCTCTAATACCTCTTTCCGGCTGATTGATTGTGTGAGGACCATGACTTGATTCAGGGTTTGACACTTAAAAGCTACCAACCCATCAATAACTGGCGTTGTTCCCACAACATCAGCACACCACTGACAGCAATAAAGATAAACGTGACTTGTTTAAATAGGTCATTGCTCATTTTGCTGAGGACCCATTGCCCTAGCCAGTTGGCAGGAAAGGCAGCCGCCCCAATTACCACACCATAGATCACGTATTCTCTGTTGAGGTTGCCTAAGGATGCATAAGCGCACAGCTTAATCACATGAGCCAAAATAATATTGGCCGCTTTGGTGGCCACCATCGCTTCCTTTAAAAGCCCATAATTAATATAGGCCGGGTTCATAATCGGTCCAGTACTCCCAATTAAACCGGAAGCAAAGGAATTGCCGAATCCTAAGGGCAAAAATTGCCAGGTCTTGAGGGTAAAGGTACTTTCCCCCTTGCCGAACCAGTAGTTCGCCACCATCAGCAATAAAGAGATGCCGATGACGAGCTGCAGTCCTTCTAAATTGATGTAGTTAAGGGTAAAGGCCCCCAGGATTGAGCCAACAATCACCCCCGGCAGTTGCCATAGGGTCACTTCCCACTCAATATCTTCCCAAAAATAAAAGAGTCGCTGGATATTTCCTAACAACATCCCCGTTGTAATCACGGGAGCAACCGCCTGGGCACCGTACATAAAACTGACCAGCGGAATCAGCATCAGGGGGCTACCGCCGCCCGCCACCATACTGATAAACCAGGACAGGAAACTCACCACTCCCAAAACGACGAAGGGCATGGAGTTGAAGCCTTATAAATGAACCGCAACCTGATTTTAACCCTTTATTAACTTTTGTTGTTGCGATATCGATGCTTCTCTTGCAATATCGATGCTTCTCTTGCAGGCCAGCCTACTGGGGAGATTGCTGCTCTAAAAACTTAGCCACGGTTTGGACATCTTTATCCCCCCGGCCCGAGCAGGAAATGACAATTCGGGGACTGCCTTCTAGTTGAGGACAGAGGGTTTCTAGATATGCGATCGCATGACTCGTTTCTAAAGCCGGAATAATCCCTTCCAATTCCGTCAGCCGCTGAAAAGCCGCAACCGCCTCCGTATCAGTGACACTGTAATACTCACAGCGACCACTATCCTTAAGGAAACTATGCTCTGGTCCAACACCGGGATAATCCAGTCCTGCACTAATGGAATGGGCTTCTAACACCTGACCATCTTCGTCTTGCAGCAAATAGCTCATGGCCCCATGCAGCACTCCGGCTTCTCCTTGGGTGAGCGTAGCCGCATGTTTATCGGTATTGACGCCAGCGCCAGCGGCCTCCACACCAATCATGCGGATTTGAGTATCAGGCACAAACTCATGGAATAGGCCCATGGCGTTCGAGCCACCCCCCACGCAGGCGAGCAAGATATCGGGGGTACCATTCCATTGCTCTTGGCATTGCTGGCGAGTCTCTTGGCCAATCACGGCATGGAAATCTCGCACCATCATTGGATAAGGGTGAGGACCAGCCACAGAACCCAAAATATAGTGGGTGGTTTCTACGTTGGTCACCCAGTCGCGAATCGCTTCAGAGGTGGCATCCTTAAGGGTCCCTGTTCCTGCTTCTACGGGATGAACTTCTGCCCCCAACAGCCGCATCCGAAAGACATTGAGGGCTTGACGCTCCATATCCTGGACCCCCATATAAATGACGCAGTCAAAGCCAAAGCGGGCACAGACGGTTGCCGTCGCTACCCCATGCTGTCCAGCACCCGTTTCGGCAATAATCCGCTGTTTGCCCATGCGCTTGGCGAGTAAGGCTTGGGCGAGGGCATTGTTAATTTTGTGAGCTCCCGTATGGTTAAGGTCTTCTCGCTTTAAATAGATCTGGGGACCACTGCCATCGGGACGGGCATAGTGGGCGGTAATCCGCTCTGCAAAGTAAAGGGGACTAGGCCGACCTACATAGTCTTTCAGCAGTTGGCTGAGTTCAGCTTGAAACTCTGGATCGTTGCGGTATTGGGCTAGGGCAGATTCCAGTTCTGCTAGGGCGGGCATCAGGGTTTCGGGGACATACTTCCCTCCATAGGGACCAAAGCGACCCAAGGCATCGGGATATTGTTGTGCGCCAGAGGATTGGTCAGCAGAGGATAGGGGAGTAACAGCCACGATGAATACCCAAACAGATGATCAGACACTCATTATAGAAAAAGATGGTGTGTCGCTGGATGATTATTCATTCGTGATCGGCCT
>NZ_JANQOY010000103.1 GCF_028285565.1 Acaryochloris sp. IP29b_bin.148 | reverse complement strand
TAAGCTCGATGATTTACTCGGAGAGTTTAGAGGTTGCTTGGCGCAACCAGTAAGAGTCAAGTGCTCTTAAGAATCTCCTGCTATACCCGTAGGGTTAGCAGGATGAGTCGTCAAAATATTTGAAGTCTACGATAACGGTCGTTACTCTCCCAGCTTGGAAGACAGGGTGTAGACATCATAGACTGGCTTTGCCTACCGCCAGCATGAGTTACCGTTTTAGCAACGGATAGCCTCACCATCTAGGGTTACGTGACGGTCCTGCCGTTTGTTACGAGGGCTCACTGGCACTTGAGCCGTCACTCAAGTTATCACAGAAATACGGGTTGCTAGAGAACAACGATGACTAAACTCCTTAATAACCGTTATCAAGTGCTGGATGTTTTAGGCGGCGGTGGGTTCAGCACCACCTTCCTTGTGGAAGACACCCATATGCCTTCCCGCCGTCGTTGTGTCTTGAAGCAGCTGAAGCCCGTCAGCATGGATCCCTCTATCCAAACCTTAGTTCAGGAGCGGTTTCAGCGAGAAGCAGCCATCTTAGAAACTTTAGGAGAGATCTCGGATCAAATTCCACGGCTGCATGCCTACTTTACAGAAGCGCATCAATACTACTTGGTGCAAGAGCTGATTGTCGGTCACACTTTAGCAGAGGTGGTACAAGCTCAAGGGGCGCTGAGTGAAGCAACCGTGTTAGACATTTTACTCAGTTTATTGCCCGTGATTGAGTTAATCCACCAGCGGGGCATTATTCACCGAGATATTAAGCCAGAAAATATTATTTTGCGAGATCAAGATGGGAAACCCGTCCTGATCGATTTTGGGGCAGTGAAAGAAACCCTGGGTACCGTCGTCAATGCTGAGGGGCAGCCCACCGGTTCGGTCGTCATTGGTACACCGGGATTTATGGCCACGGAACAATCTCGGGGGTTTCCCACCTATGCCAGTGATCTTTATAGCTTGGGCTTAACCGCCATTTACTTACTCACGGGTAAATTTCCCCATGAACTCAACATTGATCCGCAGACCAGCCAACTCCGCTGGCATCAATCAGTCCTGAATGTGTCGTCGGGTTTAGCGGCCGTGTTAGATCGATCCATTAATCTGGTGGCGCGCGATCGCTACCCCACAGCGGCAGCCTTTGGGCAGGCGCTCCGCGATAGCAGTATCAAACCCATGCCTCAGGTCCCACCTGCTCCCGTGCCGATGGCGTCCCCACCCACTCCCGTGCCGATGGCGTCTCCACCTGTTTCCACCTATCCATCTGGCATACCGCCCACAGCTATCACCCCACCGGTGGCATCCGAGTCATCGGCCGACTTTACACCTAAAAAAGTAGGAATTTTGAGTGCGATCGCACTCGCTTCAGCAGCACTGAGCTTTGTGGCCATCCAAAATCTATGGCCATGGGTGGCCGACCGCTTGGCCGAGAATACGACGATAGATCCCAATCCCACTTCTACGGCTACCCCGCCGAGCGATTCTCCCAGTCCTGAGAGTTTGGCTTCTCCGAGTCCAGAATTGATTACGCCCAGCCCAGCCACTAGACCACAGTTTGCAGCAGTAGCCTATTCGGTGCCAACAGGCACCTATGGCTATAGCTATAACTTCTCCTCGCAGGCAGCAGCCGAAGCCAGAGCGTTACAGGAATGCAACCAGCGCGTAACGGCTCAAGACTGCCAAGCGTTATTTTCGTTCCAAGATGCCTGTGGAACGCTAGTGCGGGCGACATCAGGGGTTTATGGTTGGGCCTGGGATCAACAAATTACAGCGTCTGAGACCGAGGCCCAGCAGCAATGTCGCAACCATGGTGGCACCGATTGTCAGGTGTTGCTGAATCTCTGTAGCGATCGCGTGATCCAATCTCGCTAAGCGGCTTTTTCCAGATATTGACGAACGCCCTCCCCCATTTGCGTGAGGTTAGGCCCTATTTTTTGACTCAAAAAGTCTTCGACAAATTCTGCCACCTGCCCCTTGAGAAAGTCGGGAATCCCTTCGATTTGATGAGTATGGATCACCAACTCACCCCGATTTTCAACAATCGTGGTATCTCCACAGTCCCGAAAATGATTTTTGCCATAACAGGAGACGGCCTCCGTAAAAGCATGGGTGGTGATCCGCCATTCCAAGGAATAGTCGGCCTCATTCCAAACATTGTGCTCCGTCCAAGACAACATCTGCTCGTCGATAAAGGCTCGGGCAATCGTGGGAATTTCACCGCCACCATGCCATTCATTCGTGCAGATGACGCGCTCGTTGTCTTGCTGATACGTTTTGGGGTCGATCCGGTGCACATTCTCCATGTAGGGGAGCAGCTCTTGCAGTTTATCGCGGTAGGTCGAAAACACGAGCGATCTCGGAAACGGAATGTGGGCATCCACAGAAATGATCATATTGAGTTGAGAGGTAACGAACACAAGCAAGAAACCTAAATTGAGAATTGAAGGCATTTTTTATGCGCTGATATGTAGTTATCGCATTTGCATCTATTTCACGTTTAGATGTAGCAAAAAGAAACGAAATGAAAGCCTTTGTTGAATAGATTTTTTTTCAATTTACAAATGTCGGCAGTAGATTAACAAAAACCGTTAAACCCTTAGCAGATAGAGGGTTAGCCTCCGGTCTAGAATTTCAGTTCTTTGTTAAAAGACGGCGGATGCTGGCAGCATCTTACACCTAGCGATTAATTTAGGGTATTCAAGCGATCTCTAGAGTGAGAAAATAAGGCAATTAGAGTTAAAAATGCTCTAATCAGAGTATTTCTTGAGTTTGCTTATCTTTTTTCTTTTTCACTTAACTTTTCATTATCAAACCTCCTCAATAGCCTTGGGAAAGGTGTTTGTGCATATATCGCAAAGGGATCTACACTATGACCCACAAACTGTCGCAGGTGAAGCAGTCCTGGCGATTCTCAGCAGATGTACTGCCCTTAATGGCCATGTTAGCGGCGATTGTCGCCTTGTCGTTGGCCGCCATTTTTATCAAACTCAGTGAGCGGGAATTAGGCCCCTTTGCTACTATTTTTAATCGGTTTTGGGTGGCCTATGTTGTGCTGTGGATTGGGCAGGAATGGCGCAGCTTTCGCTCCTCCAAAGAAGAGGCGACTCAACCCATTGAGTACACCCGTCGCGATCAGCTCTGGCTAGTGGCAGCTGCGCTGATGTTTTGGGGCTGTATCGCCCTGTGGGCTTGGTCTTTGACACGCACGGAAGTGGCCAATTCAACCCTGCTGCATAATCTGACGCCCTTGTTTACGACCTTAGGGGGATGGCTCCTCCTCCATCAGCAGTTCGATCGGCGGTTTTTACTGGGGTTACTGGTTGCGATGGTTGGCGCAGGCGCGCTAGGCGTGGGCGATTTGCAGCTATCAACCGCTCACCTGACGGGCGATCTAGCCTCACTGTTTTCTGCCGTCTTTTCTGCGGCTAATCTGATGATTATCGAAAAGCTAAGGGCTAAATTTTCCGTCAATATCATCTTGCAGTGGTGTTGTTTTTGGGGAGCAATCTGGACCTTACCCATTGTGCTGTTAGCAGAAGATCGCTTATTCCCGATCTCAGCATCGGGTTGGGTATCCGTCATCTGTCTGGCAGTGGTCTGCCAAGTTTTAGGGCAAGGATTGCAAGCCTTTAGTCTGAAGCGACTCTCGTCGGGCTTGGTGGGTATTTTACTGCTGCTTGATCCCGTGTTAGCCGCTTTAACGGCTTGGGTGTTGTTTGCCGAAAGTCTGACCCTATTTAAGTGGTCTGCCTTTTTTGTCGTGCTGCTAGGAGTTTATCTCGCTCAATCGAGTGGCGGGGCCACTCATTCAACTGAGGCTATTGAGTAACTCAGGGCGCGTGCCAAAACCTTGATTCTCATAAAGGTTAGAGTTGAGAGTGATTGGTTACAATTGCGCTGGTCCAAAGAATGAAACCCATTCTACTCTCTCCTCCCCATATGGGCAGTGAAGAACTCCGCTTTGTTCACGAAGCATTCACCACCAATTGGATTGCTCCGGTTGGACCCAATGTAGACGCGTTTGAAGCGGAATTTTGTCAGACGGTCGGTTCTGCTCATGCTGTAGCCGTCAGTTCTGGGACAGCTGCGCTGCATTTAGCTTTACGACTGATCGGCGTTGCGCCAGAGGATGAGGTCTTTTGCTCGACCTTGACCTTTGTGGCCACCGCCAACCCCATCACCTATATGGTCGCGAAGCCTGTATTTATCGATAGCGATCGCACCTCCTGGAATATGGATCCCGAATTGCTGTCCACAGCATTAAAACAGCGCGATCGATCAGGCAAACTTCCTAAGGCTGTAATTCTAGTTCATCTCTATGGTCAAAGTGCAGATATTGATCCGATCTTGGAAATTTGCGATCGCTATGACATTCCCTTAATTGAAGATGCCGCAGAGGCCTTAGGGGCAACTTACAAGGGCAGAACCCCCGGCACCTTTGGCCGCATGGGGATTTACTCTTTTAATGGCAATAAAATTATTACGACCTCTGGAGGAGGGATGCTGGTTTCAGCGGAGCCCACGCTCATGGAAAAGGCTCGCTTTCTGGCCACCCAAGCCCGCGACCCGGCCCCCCATTATCAACATTCTGAGGTGGGCTATAACTATCGCCTCAGTAATGTGTTGGCGGGGATCGGTCGAGGACAGTTGCAGGTGCTCAGCGAACGAGTGGCTGCTCGACGCCATAACTTTGAGACCTATTACCAAGCACTCGGGACCTTACCTGGCCTTAAATTTATGCCAGAAGCAGCCTTTGGCAAAGCAACGCGATGGCTGACCTGCTTGACCGTCGATCCAGAACAATTTGGATGCGATCGCGAACAGATCCGCTTGGCTTTGGCAGACCATCACATCGAATCTCGCCCGGTCTGGAAACCCCTGCATCTGCAACCTGTTTTTGCGGAGGCGGAGTGTATGGGTGGAGCGGTGGCAGAGCATTTATTCCAACGAGGTTTATGTCTGCCGTCGGGCTCTAGCCTCACGGATGAAGACCTGCAACGGGTCATCCAGGTGATTCAAGACGTTTATCACCAGAAAGGTCGGTCTTAAATCGCTAAAGGTCAATAAGATTTTTAGAGTCGGTATGTATTGAACGAATATGCCAGAAGTTCAATGAATTAGTAGTACAGATGAGGTGGATTGTCTACTGGGTCAGACCTTTTATCTCTTGAACGACCATCCAATACAGCCAGATGGAGATCGCCAATCCCACTGCTCCGCTAATGACTAACTCATGCAGTTTGAAGAGGTTATGGGTATTGGCTAGACTGTAGGCCCAGATGCTGAAAGGGACCATCAGAAACAGTCCTGTCCAAATCCCGGGCCGCAGCTTTCGGCCCTTCCAGCTTAATCCCACATGATCTAGGAAGGGGTGGGTCAGCCCTATTGCGGGCAAGATACCGCTGAGGATCGGCCATCGCCAGCCAACAATGGCTAAGCCAATCACGAAGATAAAGATAATGGCATTTTCCACAATGAAGAAGCGAGTAGATTTCACGACTTGCAACTTTGATGATGCCTTTTGATATTCAGGGAGCCAACCTTCCTCAATCGTGTGGATAATGATTGCAAATGCGACCAACCAAATTGCGAAGTCTTGCACCTTCATATCCTCAGTATTAAGAGGGCTTATTCTTCTGGTTTTTATTCTATCTATTGACGCGAATAGAATTCGCTGGAGTAGGAATACACAACCACCCCATCCGGTATATCCTGTTAAGTTGTCGGTATCGCGCAGCGGAACAGGGACGTGATTGATTTAAAGCAGCTACGGGATGATCCGAAAGCGTTTGCAGAGCGCCTCAGTCGTCGAGGAGACTATGATCTGCAAGCTATTTTGGAGCTGGATCAAAAACAGCGCGAATTAGAGACTGAGCGATCGCAACTGCAAGCCCGCAGCAACCAAATTGGCAAAACCATTGGCGAGAAAATCAAGTCCGGGACTAATCCCAAAGATGCTGAGATCCAAGACTTGCGACAGGAAGGGAGCCAGGTCAAAGCCACGCTGAGTGATCTCGAACCTCAAGAGCGGGATCTCAAAGCTGAAATCGGCGAGCTGTTGTTGACGATTCCAAATTTGCCCAGTGACGACACCCCCATTGGTAAAGATGAAACGGCCAATGTGGAGGTGCGGCAATGGGGCGAAGAATATATTCCGACAAAGGCCCTGCTCCCCCACTGGGAAATCGGCGAGAGCCTGGGCATTTTAAACTTTGAGCGCTCTGTGAAAGTGGCGCAAAGCCGATTTGCCACCCTCGTAGGCGCAGGTGCTGCCCTTGAACGAGCCTTGATCCAATTTATGCTCGATCAGCAAATTGCAGCAGGCTATGTGGAAGTGTTGCCCCCCATTTTGGTCAACAGCGACTCTCTCACCGCTACAGGACAGCTACCCAAGTTTGCGGAAGAAAGCTTTAAATGCGATCAGGATGATTTGTGGCTAAGCCCTACAGCCGAAGTGCCCGTGACGAATCTGTATCGAGACGAAATTCTCAATGGGGATGAACTGCCCATTTTGCACTGCGCGTACACCCCTTGCTTTCGACGAGAAGCCGGAAGTTATGGGCGGGACACGCGGGGCCTGATTCGTCTGCACCAGTTCAATAAGGTGGAGCTGGTCAAGCTGGTTCATCCCAGTACCTCCGCCGCCGAACATGAAGCCTTAGTAGACAATGCCGCTGCTATTTTGGAAGCCCTGCAACTGCCGTATCGTGTTTTGCAGCTGTGCACCGGAGATTTAGGCTTTTCTGCCGCCAAGTGCTACGACCTAGAAGTGTGGCTGCCCTCTGCGGACTGCTACCGGGAAATTTCAAGCTGCTCTAATTTTCTCGATTTTCAGGCCCGACGAGGCAATATTCGGTTTAAAGAGGCTGGCCAAAAAGGAACACAGTTTGTACATACCCTCAACGGCTCTGGATTAGCCATTGGGCGAACGATGGCTGCAGTGCTGGAGAACTATCAGCAAGCGGATGGCACGGTGCGGGTGCCTGAGGTATTGCAGCCCTATCTGAAATGTGAAGTGCTGTCAGCGCCCCTGGGCTAAGAACCTTCTACAATAAGTGGGGAATGATGGCGCTAGGCTGGAGCGTTCGATCCGATCTGCTCTATGCGCCTCATCATCCAATCGGTTGATTCTTTAGCCATTTCAATCAGGGAGAGCAGTATTCTATGCGTCTGAATCGCATCCTGGCCTTAGCGTTAGTGACCCTCTGTTTATTGGCGGCATTGGGAAACTGGCTGGGCGGATCGATGGAGAGCCAGAAAACAAAGGGATCGGCCAATGTCGCCCTGGTTAATGTGTATGGCGTGATTAGCGATGAACCCGCCAGTGGACCGTTTGGCTCCAGTGCAGGGGCCAATGCCAATGAACTGATCGATATCATTCAACGTGCCCGAGAAGATCAAGGGATTAAAGCGATTCTGCTAAGAATCAATAGTCCAGGGGGAACAGCCGCTGCCTCACAGGCCATCTACGAAGAATTAATGCGCACGCGTAAAGAGACGGATATTAAAATTATCGCCAGTCTGGGAGATGTCGCCGCTTCCGGTGGCTATTACGTGGCTAGTGCGGCTCACCATATCGTGGCCAATTCTTCCTCGGTGACGGGGTCCATTGGCGTGATTGTTCGCACCCAAAACGTCTCGTCTTTGCTCGATAAAGTGGGGGTTCAGACCAGCACCATTCAAAGCGGTCCGCTTAAGGATATTCTGTCTCCCTTCCGTGACACCAAACCAGAAGAGCGAAACATTCTGCAAAGTGTTGTGGATGAGTCCTACCAGCAGTTTTTAGAGGCCATTGTCGCTGGGCGAGACATATCGATGGAGGAATTGAAGCCCTTAGCCGATGGCCGTATTTATACAGGGACGCAGGCCAAAGCCAAGAATCTAGTAGATTCCCTAGGAAATTACTATGACGCCTTGCAAACCACCGCTGACTTGGCCAAGATTTCTGGAGAGCCCAAGGTGCGTGATTTTAGCAAAAGTAGTCTATTTGAAGGTTTTGGACCGTTTTTGTCTTCTTCTAGCCAAGCACAACCCATGGAGTGGCTGGCTGCCGAAACCCGCTGGCATAAAATTCCGCTGACGCTGATGGAGTAAGTGATGCTGGATACACTATTTACCACCTTCTTTGGCCCTTCTCCCTCGCATAGCCGTCAACCCGTGGTGCTGATTGGCTTTATCCTGCTCAGCATTCTGGCGTTAAATGCAGCAGGTACAGCGGGGCTAGGCATTGCGGGCGTGATTATTTTCTTTCTCCTCTTTTTGATTGGAGGGCTGTTGGGGTGGATCTGGCTCTCTGCAGCGCTCCACTTTTTTGCGCAGTTGCTGGGTGGGCAAGGCAGCGCCCAAGAGACTTTGCCAGCGGTCATGATGGGATTATGGCCATTGATGATTTCAGGTCCAGCCATTGCGGCCTCACGGTGGCCGAATATTTTGGGCCAGTTTTTAGGGCTCTTGCTGGGCTTAGTGGTCATGATCGGGACAATCACCACTTTGACGCGATCGCTGTGTCAAGCTCACCAACTTCATTGGCGCAAAGCCCTCTTAACAGTGGTACTTACCCTCGCTATCTCTCTGCTGGCTTGGCTTGGACTGATCCTGTGGCCGTTAATGCTGGCCCTAGGATTGTAGTCGGCAGGGGATGATATCCATATTTATTCATTGACTGCAATAATTCATAACGCAATTCACCTATTTGTTCATAAAAAGATACTGATCCCAGCCTATTTTCAGTGCATCTACCCAGGCGATTTTGATAGCATTTTGGAAACAATAGGATTAAGCAATTAATTCTGTTGAACAGTCACAACCGCATAGGGCCACATTATGCTTCAAGAGCCAACTAGTACTATGTTTTGGACCATCATGGTCTGTGAATTCTTGGCCGCGTTTGGTTTAATTACCTACCTTGCCCAAGGAGAAAAACGACGCAATAAACCTCAGTAATCCTTACTTTTATTTGCAGCAAGCAACTTTCAACATACCTCCTAACATAACTAACAGCAGCTCAGCATCAACTGTGCTGCTTTTTTGTGTGGGGTTCCTGTGACTTGAACGGTCACAGTCGTTTGGATGCCACTACAATTGGGAGCGGTAGCTTGCAACAAATCTGACGTACGGTAAATATCAATATGGTTCAACTGACCCCCAACTCTAGTTTTAGCCTGACGATTCGGGTCAAGTTGCCCAATCAAACTGGAATGCTGGCTCAAGTCTTGCAAGCCATTGGCAATGCTGGCGGCAGCCTAGGGCATATTGATTTATTAGAACGGACCCATACCGCTTTAACTCGCGAAATTACAGTCAATGCCTCCAGTACCGAACATGCAGGTACTATCGTTGAGGCTTTAAAGGCAGTACCACAGATTACGTTGCTAGACGTATCCGATCGCACCTTTGATTGCCATCGGGGTGGAAAAATTACGGTTCAAAGTAAGCTGCCGCTTCACAGCCAGGATGATTTATCCATGGCCTATACGCCCGGTGTGGGCCGGATTTGTACAACCATTGCCCAAGACAAAGATCAGGTGTATCGCTACACGATCAAAAGCAATACCGTCGCTGTCGTCACGGATGGCAGTGCAGTGCTGGGATTGGGAAATATTGGCCCAGAAGCGGCTTTACCTGTGATGGAGGGCAAGGCATTGCTGTTCCAAGAATTTGGCAAGATTAATGCGTTTCCCGTGTGTTTAGCGACCCAAGAGGTCGACGAGATAGTGGAGACCGTCAAGCGGATGGCTCCCGTTTTTGGGGGGGTCAACCTGGAAGATATTAGTGCGCCTCGCTGTTTTGAAGTGGAAGAACGGTTGCGCCGCGAACTGGATATTCCCGTCTTTCATGATGATCAGCATGGCACCGCGATTGTGGTGTTGGCAGCGTTAATTAATGCCCTGAAGTTAGTGGATAAAACCTTTGCAGAGATTGCCATTGTGATTAATGGCGCTGGGGCGGCGGGAGTTGCGATTGCAAAGCTATTGCAAAAAGCAGGGGTGAGAACGATTCGACTCTGCGATCGCAACGGGATAATCAGCCGCGATCGCACGGACTTAAACGAGACCAAGCAGTCCTTTGCCGTCGAGCAGTCCGGCACGTTGGCTGATGCCCTCAAAGGTGCGGATGTGTTTCTGGGCGTCAGTGCCCCAGGGGTCCTTACCCCAGAAATGGTCAAGACGATGGCCCCCGATCGGATTGTGTTTGCGATGGCTAACCCCATTCCTGAAATTCAGCCTGAACTGATTCAAGGTGATGTGGCTGTGATTGCCACGGGACGCAGCGACTATCCCAATCAAATTAACAATGTGTTGGCGTTTCCTGGCATTTTTCGCGGTGCTCTGAACTGCCGTGCTGCCGCAATCACCACCACCATGCACCTACAAGCGGCCTATGCGATCTCAGCATTAGTAGGGAGCGACGAATTACACCGTGATCATATTATTCCCTCTGTGTTTGATGAGCGAGTTGCCACAGCGGTCGCCTCAGCCGTAGAACAAGCGGCCCGCCAAGAAGGGATCAGCCATTGCTAAAATCCGTGAGCCATACTTGAAATTTTCCCTACATTGACTGGAGGAGTTTTTGCTGACTGATGCAGGGGAACGAAGCACCTAGGGAAATGATCTATATCGGTATGTAGAGGTGCTGAGAGTCGGTCAATTATTTCCATCCAATCGCTATGTTTAGACGAATTTGGCATGACCGTATTCCAGATAACAGAACCTGATATTTAAATACGATATTTAATAATAAGGGTATTTACGCTTATTATTATCATCTACATTACTGATGATCCAGATAAATAGCCTTATAAGGAATAATTATTCCAATATTCCATAGATAGCCCCAAATAGGATGATCGCTATCTAAAACCATAAGCAGCTTATTGCTTTCACCCACTTGAGTGAATGTACCAAACGCTTGGTGTGCCCCATTAAGCTGATGATCACTATGTCTTGATTTTATTGAAAGGAACGAATTAAAAATGCAACCTAATGCCTTCTCTCAAACTCCTGTATTAGACTCTGTAAACGCCCCTGATCAAGCGTTGATTTCGGCTATTGATACTCAGGCCGACCTCTCATCTACTGTGTTCCCTTATGTGACGCCGATGGTTCAGTATTACCTTGAGCGCGAAGCAGAATGGGCAAGGGATTAATGGCAATTATCATGTTTGAAAGTTCGAATTTGATAGCGTTTGATCTCAACGTTGGCATAACTCATTTTTGAATGTTCTGAGTATCCATTCAAATTGCATCTAAACCATTCAATCTCGACATCTACTGTGCCCCTTCGTTGAGTAAGGCTAATCTGGCAGTTATTCAGTTTAAATGTAGAGGTATTGAAGATATCCAGGGCGCTAGTATCTGTTGAGATAGGGATAACTCTATCTTGATCTATTCGGTAGAGGATGGTTAAGTTAGCCAGCTCAATAATTAATATGAAAGGGTCAATATCGGGATAATATTTTAACGCGAGAATTGGCGTTGAGGTGAAACCAAAGACCATTTGGCTTCAAGCTCCATGATCAAAATAACGGGAGTGAGATTCCAAACCTTAGCATTGAGTTTATAAAAAGAGTCTATCTACACAAGCGTGCTCAAAACCTTGTGCAAGCAGGATGAGATTCTGTTGCATTCGCTCACCTATCTAAAGTTCACTTTAACGCCGAGATAATGTCTGACTAAAATCTGGGGAATGATCTGGTGTTCGTGCCATCGATTGATAGTTGTTGCCTATCCATTCAGCAACAAGCTTGAGCACGATGTGGAGCATGGCAACGTCAAAAATAGGGGCACAAAAAACAAACCCATCCGACTTTCCGACTTTTAAGTCCCGACTCTGGCCGACTGACTTCTGGGTTGACCTTGCTTAGGCTATTGGATGCAAGCTACTCCGGAGAGTGCCATGACTCCTACGTTATTGTTCAATCCCTCGTTCCTTGACCCGTCATCATCCACCCAAGCTTTTGAAACGGCTCCCATTCCACACCGACTCAATCAGCTGATTAAGACCTATCTGGCCACCGATATTCTCAACGATCGGCTACAAGATTTATCTCAGCAGTTTCAAGATCCTCAACCCCGACCTTGGCAACCAATTGACTGGAATCACATTGAACCAGATCAGATAAGGGGAATTGATCCCCTTATTTTTTTAGCTATTCTTGCGGGCAGTATTGATACAGAAGCCCCTATTCGGGGTTATACCCAAACCAGTCGTCAATATCTATTGCCTCTTCATCCACAAATGGCTCGATTTGTCGGCGGTACCGTCAATGACCAAGGAGACTTGATTGAGTTAGGGCTGTGGGAAAAGGAAGAACGTCAGCATTCCCCGGCACTCCAGCGGTTGTATACCCAACTGTCGGGATTAAAACTGATGCCTCTACCCCACGATCCTAGACCCTATGAGCCGACAGATAATCCCCATCAGGATCTGTTTGAGCATGGCCTACACCGAGTAGCGACTGAGTATGGGGCCACCTGCCTGTATCTATGGCTAATGGCCCATTCTACTGGTCCATTGCATCGAGCGTTAGCCGAGATATTGATTGACGAGATTAACCATATGACCAAATTTTGGGGTTTTGGCCGTTGGGCCTATCCCCACAGCTCTATATTGCAGATTTTGATCACTTTACTCCAACCACAATTTAAGTTTGCGAAACAAAAACGCAGTAGTTTTAGTCGAACCCTGAAACGGATGATGCAAATCCTCCACTGGGAAGCTTGGTCTTTCCCGAATAAACTGTCTCTTTTATGGACTTTTATTGATGTGTTGTGGCATCTGTGGCGGTGGAGCCGCACTTTGCAGACCAACCAGCTGAATCGCTGGTTTGGACAGCCCCCAAAAACGGCTTTTCCTGAGGCTGACGCTTAGTTTCGGCCATTGATATGGAGTCTTTCCTAGATCACTCATTTCTGTTTGTATTCGATCAGACCTTGACAATCCTGGTCAGAGATTGTTAGACAAAACTACTGACCGGGGAATTATTACGAACAGAGAATAACTCCCTCTGACTTGTATGGGCTCCTGATTGAACCAATTGATGTCACTGACACCTGCTGTATTAATGAACAACTTCGATTACGTTACTCGCCCTACAGATTTAGATCCTGATTGCTTACCCCAGCATGTTGCCGTCATTATGGATGGCAATGGTCGCTGGGCCAAACGCCAAGGGTTTCCCCGGATTGCGGGTCATCGCCAAGGGGCACGGACCCTCAAAGATTTAGTGCGCTGCTGCAAAGACTGGGGCATTCCTACCCTGACAGCCTATGCCTTTTCGACGGAAAACTGGCGTCGTCCCCTAGAAGAAGTAGACTTTCTTTTGGTCTTGTTTGAGCGCCTTCTTCGTCAAGAATTGGCTGAAATGGATCGCGAAGGGGTGCGGATTTCCTTTATCGGTGATTTGTCTCCTTTGCCCTCTTCGCTGCGAAAGGAAATCGATCGAGCGGTTTTAGCAACGGCCAATAACCGAGCCGTTCATTTCAATGTGGCGGTTAATTATGGCAGTCGAGCCGAACTGACCCAAGCCTGTCGTCAAATTGCGGAGCAGGTTCAGCTGGGTAATATTGAGCCAGGGGCGGTGGATGAGCAACTAATTGAGCAATATCTCTATACTGCTGGCACTCCTGACCCTGACCTGTTGATTCGCAGCAGTGGCGAACTCCGCTTAAGTAACTATCTGCTGTGGCAGCTGGCCTATACGGAGTTTTACTTTACGGATGTGTTCTGGCCTGATTTTGACCGGGCGGTTTTTCATGAGGCTCTAAGACATTATCAGAAGCGCGATCGCAGATTTGGAACCCTCAAACTTAAACAACCCTGTGCTGGATAATTCTGATTGAGGGACTGCCCCTGAATCCAGATAGCCCCTATCGGCGATCTACAGCTTGACGAAACTCGTACAAGTTCTCGGATTATTGCGCGGCTCAACACAGGCTCGGATTTCAATATCACGACCAGGTCCCATATCGGCATAATGTTCTGTAAACTCATCGACAGGAATCACCGCACTTCCATACTGGTTTCCCGCCCGATCTTCCACATACTGAGTAGACCCCGATGGCGCTTCCGTTTTAGACCAGGTTGCTGCACAGGCTTGAGAGTAACGGAGTTCTAGGCGATAGGCGGACAGGTAATTTTTAGACTTGCGAATATTGCCCGTATTAGACGTAATCGTTTGCATGTCCTGATCGCAGCCATTATCAATGGGATCACGACCGATGCAAGCTTGGTTTTGGCAAGTAACAGCGTTGAGCTGCTGATTAGTCTGGGTTGATTCTGGATTTACCGGGGTCGGAGACGGATTCCAATAAAACGCAGTCAAGATGCCTCCCATTGACAGAACAGCAGCCATCGAAATAATCCATTTGAGTGGCGTGTTTAGCAGCTGTCTTCCTGGCTGTTGCCGTCCATTCTTTGCACCCCAGCTGAGTGGAGCAGGCGTAGCGTCTTCCAGCTGGCTCTGTTCCACCTGTTGGATCAGCACACTCACCGTGGGGGGGCGGCGTCCAGGTGCAGCGGCAATAAGCTGATCCAAGAGCTGAGTCAACGCTGGTGTTGTATAAGGGGCTAGATCTTGCCAAAGTAATGCCCCCGTATCCATGTCCTTGGGCAGTTCTAACGGATGTTTCCCTGTTAGTAAATGAATGATCGTTCGTCCCAAGGCATAAACATCAGACTGAGGCAGAGCATTGCCCTCCATTTGCTCTGGTGGCATATAACCAGGGGTACCAATACAGGTAATATCTTGGCCCACCCCCACTTTACCGAGGTAAGTTTCAGTGACCTGTCGAGTGGCCCCAAAATCTATCAGCACCAGTTGGCCCTCTGGCGTTAACAGAATATTGCTAGGCTTGATATCGCGGTGGAAAAAGTCCTGATCATGGAGTTTTTGCAAAATGAGCGATAGCTGCTGGAGCCAGTCATAGGCTTGCTGGGCTGAAATCGGTGGATACTCCTGGATCCACTGACTCAGACTTTGACCCGCCACTTTTTCCATCACCAAACAGGGACGATTGTGGAGAAAGCCCAGCTCTCGTAGCAGAAAATATCCATCCTGCACCAGTTGTGGGATACCTGGATGATGAATTTTTCGGAGGACAAAAGCCTCTTGGGCAAACAGCTCTCTGGCTTTCGGATGGTTGCCAATAAACAGTTTGCACACTCTTGTGGTCGGCAAGCCCAACTCTTGAACTTCCACTGTCAGGGCAGAGGTGCTTTGACCCAATTTCTGGATCCCTCGAAATCGTCCTGCCAGGACTAAAGGGGTCTGACAATGGCGACACTGCTCTAAATGTGCATTCTCAGGATCTGCAGGTTGAGGGCAGGCAGGATTAAAGCAATAGCTGGCAGTTGAAGTCATATTAGGGATTGAGAGACAGACCAATCGGACGTCGAAGCGATTGTCGGACAAAAGGTTGGAGGATATAAAACACTGTGTCGTGAATCATCGCAGTTTCGATGAGGGATTGAGAGATAAGCAGGTTAAGCGCTTGCATTAACTCCGACTTTCGCCACTCCATCTTAAAAAGCTCCTGTATGTCTGGGAAAGACATCGGTTCAGCCCTCTCTGTAAAGGTATAGAGTAAATGTCTCTCTGCTTCAGGCAGATGTTGGACTTGCTCTTGCAAGAGAGGGGTTAAATCGCCCAGAAATAAGGTCTCCTGCTGCAGAAAATCTTTCACAGACCCTGCAAATACGGTTTGGATCACACCCACAGCGAGCTTTAAAGCCAGCGGGTGCCCTCGATACAGTTGAATTAAATCAGGCCAGTAGTCTGCATCTGCCAGGCCCTGCTGTTGTAAAAATTGATCCACCTCTGACTTTAAACCTTTCAGTTGCAGGGTTTGCATAAAGGGACCTTGTCTTTCCATCAAACTCATCCACTGGGGCTTATTCCGACTGATCAAGATCAGATGGCTTTGACAAGTATCGCGGTTGAGCAGACTCAGCAGTGGGCTGAGAAGGTGAGGCACAGTGGACATTGAATGTGCCGCTGGAGGATGGGGACGGATGGCTTCTAATTGGTCTATGACTAACACTAGACGTTTGGATTGAAAGGTTTGGAGTAAGGTTTCCGGCCATACCCCTTGTTGCAGCTGCGCTTGCGTCGAGGGATGGGTAGCATCCAACCAAATCACGGGGTTGCCTGAGGACTGAATTTGTTGGACAAAGGCAATCCCCAGACTCGTTTTACCAATGCCTGCCAATCCCCACAGGCCCAAAATTTTGGTTGATTTTTCTAAAAGCCATTGACTGCACAACGCTAGATCTTGCTGACGGCCAATACAGGGATTTTGTAGACCAGGAATGGAACCGGGATAGTAACCCAACTCGCTCAGGCCAACAATGGAGTCGGAACTTGGCGGCCGAGCATTACAGGGGAGTAATTCACTTAGCTCAAACTCTAAGACAGAGGCAATTTGCTGTAATTTATCGATCCCAGGCTTATTGATCTTGTGATTGAAAAGGCGACTGAGATAGTCACGGCTAATCCCTGTGCGCTGGGAAAGCTGGTAAACCGACATCTGTTTATTAGACAGCTGGGCTTTCAGATAAGCAGGAATATCGCTCTCTTGCTGGTTTCGTGTCATTGAGTTGAAGATATTAGTTGAATGAAATCAATTTTAGTTGAATAAATGCATTAAAATTCAACTATTTTTTCGTCAAAAGTTCTGCAAAATAATCTATCACCGTTTTCTGGAAAAACCAGCAAAAAAATGTCTAATTATATTTTTATTGCGGGCAAACTAGATAGTATAAAACTTCAGCCTTCAAAAGCTATGAGAGGATTAACTTTTACAATAAACTCAAAATAGAGAGAAAAAGATTACAGCAATATACAATTTATATTGTTGAACTCACATTTTTTATGCACTGGCTTTTTTCTAGCTAGATATAGCGATTAAACTATTGTCAACTTGCTACCAAACCTATAGCCCTACATACATATACCGCCAAAGAATAGTCATTCCAGGAATAGAGTAAATCGGTAATTCTATAAGGCATATTCTCAAATACAGCTCTCGCAAAAATATATAGAAATTTCATCTATCTATCTTGAAAGTATTTTATTTGCTAGCTCATTCATCTCACTCAAGAGACGAAAAACCAAACTTCAAATAGCACTCAAGCTTCCAATAGCATCAATGGCTAACGCTGGATATTGAACACTTCTCGTACACCCACCAAAACAATGAAAACACTAGCGCCAAAAAACTCCATATTTATCAGTATTACAGCAGTAGTCTGCCTTCAGAATTTCGCGGCCTTTGCTCAAGCACCTCAGCAATCTCAGCTGGCTTCCAAGTCTAACGCTGAAACTAGCTTGCACTCTCTACTGTCACCACACAACTCATCTTTTAGTCAAAAAACGACGTCTTTAACGTCTATCCCTCTCCATCAACCTCTGATGATGAGTCAGGCCAAACAAGAAACAGAAGCCCAACCCGATCGCCCTGCTGTCTCCAAGCGTCGACCCAGTGCGGTCAAAATGATGGTGGGCGATCAAGAAATATTTCTCAAGCGAGCCAGGGCGCAAGATCGTGCGAGCGGCAGTGTACTCAGTCTATTTACGCCCTTTGGTCGTTCTAAAGGTAAGGCCGTCTTTAGAGGCAAACAAGCGCGTCTTCGGGTCACTGAATTTCCCATCGCGTTTGAAGCAAGTTTACCTGCCGATGTTCATCCTGATGAATATATCGTGCTGTTAAAGCTGAAAACGAAAAAGAATCGACGTGAAATTGAGACCTCTTCAGCAGGCTTTTCTTTAGACTTTAGTGAAGGCTTAGTCAATGCTAAAGATGGTTTTCGAGACAAAGATCTGATTCAGCTCCAATTTGAAGAAGCACAGCCCATCGATGAAGAAGGCAATATAACGTATAAAGTCACCATTCCCAGCATGATAGAAATGGGTGAATATGCCATCTTCCATCAAGAACATTACTACGATTTTAGTTTTGATAATCGCATCCCAACGGCCCAAAATACGGCTCAAAAATAGTTTCAACAACACCTAAGTAGCCCAGGCTAGAAAAACTCATATATGTCACGCTTTACGAAGCAGCTAGTCTGGACGGAAATCTAAATCGTTGTGCTTGATATCCTCCTACCTC
>NZ_JANQOY010000093.1 GCF_028285565.1 Acaryochloris sp. IP29b_bin.148 | reverse complement strand
AAGTGCGAACTCAACCCAGAGAAGGTTATCTCTCAGAAGCCCTACCTTATTAGCTTTTAGCCTTTCGTGTAGGAACGAATCGCACCAGCCAGAATCCCGGCTGATGCAGCTACATTACTCTGAACTCGCACATTTGGGACAGCATCAATGAACCCAGCGGCCTGTCGCAAGGTTTGGGCCTGATCTGATGTGTTAGTGAGGACAGCCAGAGGCAGTAAACCAATTGAGTCTAAAAAAGGTTGAGTGGGCTGTTCCCAAAGACGAATCGCTTCAAATTCATGGCGAGTTTCTGGAATATCAAAGGCTGTCTGATAAACGTATTGGGAGGTAGAGGGGGTTAAATATACCACCACTTGCTTCATCTCTTTTTGGGGAAAGCGACGGTAAACCCGTAGGCGATAATCTGCGAGCCGAAAGGCCATATTGGGATCTGGCTCAGTCTGAAACTCAATCTGCAAGACGATCTCATCTGATTGCAGCAAAATAAGCGAGTCGGCCCGAATAGGCTCTAGCGATAATTCTGTTGGACTGAGTTCTGTAAGAGAAATGGATTCACCCAGTAGCCAAGAGGCAAAATCACTGGAAAAGCTCTCTGCAAGGAACTTACAGGTGGAATCAAACATGCTGGGATTATATCAGCCCCATGCAGGATGAAAACTTTTTGTCGCTTGGTAGAGTAGGGTTTCTCAATTCTCCCTGATTATGGCCGTCTATCAATTGATGGGTGAGGTTGAGCCTGTCAGCATGAGGGAAGGCAGAAGACCGATCTGGAGAAGGAAAACTAAGTTTCTAGAAAGTGTGAGGGATGGGTAATGCCCACCCTACAGTCCTCTAAAACTTTGTCTGCTCCTTTACGAGCGAAAATTTTACTACCGGACTCATTCATCTTCATCAAAGATAAAGCTCGGGATAGTTGTATTTTTGAAAATAGCCCCGTCAATGACGATATCTTCCCATTCAGTATCGGTCAAATCTGCATTGGTGAAATTAGTTCCTCTGAACCTGGTATCGCAGGCATAAGCTCCGCAAAGATTAGCTCCGGTGAGATTAGCACCATTAAAACTTGAACTGTAGATTACAGCATTGCTCAGGTAAGCTCCAGTGAGATTAGCCTCACGGAATCCGGCTCGATCACAACTAATACCCATGAGATTAGACTGGGTGAGATCTGTATGAGAAAAATCCGTCAGACTACATCGAGTATCGCTCAAGTCAGTCTGAACCAAGATGCTTCCAATAAACTCGGCATCAGCTAGCCCACTTTTCTTGAGATTAGCTCTGGAGAGATTGGTTTCACTGAAGTTGCATCCCTGAAGTTCAGCATTTTGAAGATTGATCCCTCTCAAATCCTTACCTCTCAAGTCAGCATATTTCAATCTAATTCCACTGAAATCTCGCTCCCCAGCAGCATAACGCTCCAACAATTCCTCCGCAGTCATCACTACAACTCCCAAAACACAATACTTCCCACCTGTTTCCAGCTCCTCCAAGATTCCTTTCCATTTAGCCTAAACGGAGAGGAGAGAGTAGGATACCCAGGTTATACCTAGAATTCCTAAATGCACCTATTTTTTAACGCTGATGCCATGATAGAACTGGCTTGGGTTGCCAGGGATAGTGCTTTCAATGTCAGACTTAGCGCAGGTTCAAATTCGAGATAGTACACCAGCAGATTATGCTGCGATCGCAGCTATCTACAACGAAGCGATCGCAACGGGCAGTATTACCTTCGATACCCGTCCCTTCAAGGCTGCAGATATTCAAGCTTGGGTAGATAAATTTTGCGGTCGCGAATGCCTGCTCGTCCTTGAGCAGCATCAGATTCTGGGTTGGGGCATTGTGAAACAATATAGCGATCGCCCTGGCTATCGTGTCTGCTGCGAAACATCGATTTATCTGACCTTTGGTGCCAAAGGCAAAGGGTTAGGACGACACCTGCAAACAGTGCTGCTGCAGAAGGTGACCGAGCTAGGCTACCACCATGTCGTCGTCAAAATCGTAGCCACGAACGATGGCAGCATTGCCTTCCACGAATCCTTTGGTTTTGAAATGGTTGGGGTGCAAAAAGAGATTGGACATGTTGCGGGTCGTTGGCAAGATGTGGCGATTATGCAGCTTATTTTGCCGCACGTTCCGCCCTATCAACCTTGAAGACGCCCAATGTTGCCTTTAAGTCTGCACTTGCACACCTTTCCAAAAGGCAATGTACCCTTTGATATTCTTCGCTGCATCTTTGGGTTCTGGATAATACCAGGCCGCATCTTTATTCACCTGGCCCTCAACTTCGAGGCTGTAGTAACTGGCGACGCCTTTCCAGGGACAAGTCGTATGGGTATTGCTGGCTTTGAAATACTCGGATTTAATGGCGCTAGGTGGAAAATACTGATTGCCTTCAACCACCTCGCACTGATCACTTTCTGCTAGAACAACCCCGTTCCAAACCGCTTTTGGCATCATTTATCTCCCAGACTCAAACTCCTCTGTCTCTTGTAACGTACTGTGTCGCATCTGACAAGTGAATGGGAAACCTGGTTTTAGGGCCAAAGCATCATTAATTTGGTCTCCTGACAATCCTCTCTACTGCTGAATATCGCCAGGGATTATGGCTCCAACAAAACCTAAGCCTCCTATTCAAGTTATCGACACTTTTCTCACCCAAAAGGATATTCTCAGTGCCTTGCTAGTTTGGATTCTCTTGGAAGGATTCAGCTTTATCCTGCTGCCCTCTTTTACCCTGATCACTGCAGAGAACAAAACCCTGACCTGGATCTTGATCAGTGCCCCGATGGGCCTGATTGGGGCGTTGATGATTGGCTTCTGCTCCAGTTGGCTACAATACTGCCAATTACGGATTCATAAAACCAATCCTCATAAAAAGTTTTGGGTCGCTTTAGGTAATGTAGGGAGCTGGATTGGTTTAGCTGGTATCGGCTTTCCCCTGATCATGATTGGCTTAGAAATGTGGGTGCGGATCGTTTACGGTATGGATGCCTGAGCCATCTACTGACAACCTAAATTGTTCGATACTGCTCGATACAATCCTGTTTTGGACAAAAACATCAAGTCATTCCTTCAACCAATACCCTTTCTGGGTTGGCACAAGAGACTCTAGAATATAAACCACCACTGCCTTTCAGGATGTCTAAGGACATTACATGGTTTCAGCTTTGCGATAGAAAAGCCAGATACTATCCCATAAGCCAACGCTTCCCATCCACTAAAATTGAAGAGACTGATGTGGGCATATGGGAATCCTGTCGATGACAACTACGCTCCTGATTCAAACTGAGACAACGCCGATGGTCGTGGCGCTGCCTACGGTTGCATCCATGACGCAGGAAGATTTCTACACGTTTTGCCTCGCGAATCGAGATCTGCGAATAGAACGAACGGCGACCGGAGAAGTAGAGATTATGCCCCCTGCATTTTCAGATACCGGCAATCGAAACTTTAATCTTGCTGTGCAGCTCGGTTTGTGGGCGGAAAAAGACGGAACAGGTCTGGGGTTCGACTCTAGTGCAGGGTTTACGCTACCCAATGGTGCTACACGATCGCCTGATGCAGCCTGGATTAGAACCGAGCGATGGAATTCATTGACGACAGAAGAACAGGCATCCTTTGCCCCCATTTGCCCTGATTTTGTCATTGAGTTGCGGTCTGCTAGTGATACGTTGAGTCGTTTGCAAACCAAGATGCAAGAGTATATTGAGAATGGCGTTTCCTTAGGCTGGCTGATTGATCGGACCCATCGAACCGTGCATATCTATCGCCCTCATCAAGCACCTCAGATTCTTGAGAGTCCTGATCAGGTCAGTGGCGATCCTGAACTCTCTGGATTTAGCTTGCCCATGGCTAAAATCTGGTAAATTGCCTTGGCTGCTGACTCCTGGACACCAACCCAATCCCAAGATTTGAATCTCAAGAACGATGCAATCCAATTTTATTAGGCTTCCAATAGCAGCGAGGATTTGAGGGAGCGACAGAAAGTGCTGATTGCAGACAAACCCTGGCTGGGGCTGCCTTCACTTAATCGATTGACAAACGCACTGCCCACAATCGCCGCATCTGCCCCCCAATCCATTACTTGGCGAGCATGTTCGGTTCGAGAGATGCCAAAGCCGACACCGATGGGCTTGTCCGTGACTTGTCGTAAATCAGCAATTAAATCTTGGACGCGGTTTTCCACCTTGGTGCGCATTCCTGTGACGCCAGTGGTACTTACGAGGTAGATAAAACCTTGCGATCGCAACGCAATTTTCTCAATCCGTGCCTTGGAGCTGGTGGGTGCAACTAACAACGTCACTTCAATGCCCAAGTCAGCGGCTTGCTGCAACAGGTTTTCTGACTCTTCCAAGGGCAGATCAGGGACGACTAAGCCTCGTACCCCCGCTTTGGCGATCTGCTGCAAAAACTCAGCTACGCCTCGATGATAAATGGGGTTGTAGTAGGTAAATAAAATAATTGGAGCCCGAATCTCGGGGGAAAGCTCTGTCACCATCCCTAAAACCTGATCGAGGCGGGTTCCTCGCTGCAAGGCCCGAGTCGCGGCTGCCTGGATCACAGGCCCATCCGCCAAGGGATCGGAATAGGGCACTCCCAACTCAATTAAATCGGCACCACTGGCATCTAGCTGGTGTAGCGCACTGGCTGTGGTTTCTAAATCTGGATCTCCAGCCGTTAAGAAGGGAATCAGGGCGCATTGGCCGCGATCGCGCAATTGGGCAAAACAATCAGAAACAGAGGTCATGACTCATCAGTCTCATCATCAACAGACGCTTGTAAGGCTTCGAGTTCTTCTGGGGTCATTTCTTGTAAGCGCTTTTCCAGCAGGGCATTTTCATAGTCTTCTCGCTGCTGGTTATAGGTCATATTGCCCGTAACCACCCGGAGAAAATAAGAAGCCACCCAGCCCACGAGTCCTGCTGCAAAAATGACTTGGCTCCAAACCCCTGCACTTTGAGGTTCGATACCCGCGTATCTTAGCCCTCCATAAATCAGTCCCCCGGCCAAAAACACACCGAGACCCAGTGCGATCGCATCTATTCGGCGCATGAGCTCAAATCTTGCGCGGTTGGGGACGGAAATTCAAAAAGGGGCTGAGCAAGAGCAAACTGGGGAAGAACAAGAACACCAGAAAGTACATAAACCCACGCTCAAAGGAGCTAGCCACATACCAGCGCTTTTGCAGATAAAAGTAGGTAATGGCGGGCATCACCAGCAGATAGCCACCCAACAGTCCAAATAAAAGGATTAAATTGACAACCATAGAAATTGGATCTTTACTCGCGTTCAGGGGATTGAGAATATGCTGGCATACAGCCTAAAGGAATGGGTCCTTCGCATTTCGTCTTCTCATTTTACCGTGCAGGTTACCTTCCCCCCAGAATTAGCGGCTAACTTCCTCGCCGAGGGAGCGTTAATCGGAGGCGAATAGCTGAGCAATTTTCTGCTCTAGCCCTTTCACCCGCTGGCCGAGCTGAGGGAGTTTCTTGATTGCAGCCATCGCCCGCAACCACAGGCGATGATCCATCGCTGGATAGCCCGCGACTTTGGAATCGGGCGCTAAGGACTGGTGAACGCCACTTTGGGCCGCAACCGTGGTGCGATCGCCCAGGGTGACTTGCCCTGAGATACCGACTTGCCCCGCCAAAATCACCTGCTGTCCCAACTTTGTTGCCCCTGCTAACCCTACTTGGGCGCAAATCAGACTATCCGCCCCGATCTGACAGCCATGACCAATCTGGACCAGGTTGTCAATTTTGGTCCCGGCACCGATGCGAGTCTCGCCCACGGCGGGCCGATCAATGGTGGTATTGCAGCCGACAACGACCTGATCTTCGAGAATCGCCTGGCCCGATTGGGGCATGGGATGCCAACGATGGGCCTGATCGGCCACCGGGACAAATCCAAACCCCTCTGCCCCAATCACTGCTCCACTATGGATCACACAATCGGCTCCAATCATTGTGCGTTCATGAATCACACAGTTGGCATGGAGAATAGTGCGATCGCCAATTGTTGCCCCTGGATAAATCACCACATGGGGATGGATGTGGACCTCATTTCCAATGCTGACCTCCGCTTGGATCACGGCATATGCACCCACCCCCACCCCTGTGCCTAACTGGGCAGAAGCATCCACTCTAGCTGTAGGATGGCAATTCAGCGGCAAGCGCCAAGGTTGATAGAAACAGGCTAAAGCTTGGGCAAACCCATATCGTGGATGTTCGATGGCGAACCACGCTATTCCTCTCGCCGTTGCCAGGGCCTGGAGGTCAGTGTCCGGGGGCAAAACCAAAGCGCTGGCTTGCGTGGTCTCTATCTGACCAGCCCGTTGTGCGCTTTCCACAAAGCTGAGAGTGCCAGGACCCGCTTGATTTAAGGCCGCACACCCGTCTAAGGTCGGATCGACACAGGGATCGCTGATGGCAATAGGCGTGAGGGCAAGCCGCTCCACCAGCTCACTCCACTTCATCATCGAGGTCATCTCTTCACTACCGTCCGATTAAGCGACGAGGACTTAATTCAGCACCCGCATTTGCTTAATCTTCCATTGATCTTGTTCCCGCACTAGCTCATAGCGGACACGATAGGTATCCGCTGTATAGGCATTGGTGGTTTGTTGCCCCCCTTCAAAGACCTTTGCCGTCTCAGTCACCGTTGCCTCGACCGTGGCTTCAGTGGGGCTTTTTTGCTGAATCGAATTGATTTTCAAATCATCAAAGGTATATTCCAAATGAACCCGATTGGCGCGGTCGGATTGAGCCCCCCTTTGCCATTCTGAGAGGCTGGGTTCTGCCAGAATATTTTTAAGGGAGGCGATTTGATGATCTTTCCCCATCGCTTCAGCTTTGGCCGTTTGCCAAGATTGAATGGTTTGTCGAGCACTCGCCGTGGTGACTTCATCACTTGCGGCTGGCGACGGGGTGGGGCTGGCGACGGGTGGACTAGTGGGTGCCGATGGACTCACGCTAGGGCTAGCTGGAATCGGGTCAGGGGTGACCGGTGCAGTCGGTTCAGAGGCTGAATTCTCTGCATCTGGCACGGGCTCTTCTTGGCGAGAGCACTGGCTAATGAGGCCAAAGAAAGCTAACAACACTAGGGCTACAGCTCCTGCCGCCATAAACCATCGACGGTATTGCAGTTGAGATCGCGCGGGTGGAGCCTCTTCAGCAGGCGTATTGAGCTGAGAAGAACGTTTGTCCTGCTGGGTAGAGATCGGACCCAGTCCTCCATTAACAGGGCTAGAAGGCGTCTTCGCTTTTATAGGCGGTTGCCCCATGCTGCTGGTAGAGGATAGAGGCGTAACGTTTTGCTTAACGGTCGGCTGCCGTGGCTTGGACCGACTCTTACTCTGGCGATAGGTCGTCTGAGCCGGTAGATGGCCTTCTTTGCTGGATGCTTTGCTTGAAGTCAGTGTTTCCGTACCCTCTGTGGCCAGTCGCGGTAAGTCTGCGGAGGTGGTGACTGCAGGCATTCGCGGTGATACGGGCTCAGGTGCTAACGTATCGAGATAGTCTTGAATATGCTGATCGTTGAAGTAGTCTTGGAGAGAGATAGGGGTGTCTGACAGATCCCTAAAGTAGGGATACACCTCCTGCTGTAGCCACCGTTCTGTATATAAGAACAACCCTGGAACTAAGTCTTCAGCCCCTTCAGAATACTGATGGATAAACTCCAGTGACTCTTGGTCGCGACTGAGGGGCAACAATTGAATGGCTGCACCGGGCTGGCCCAGCAGCAGATAACACATGGCCTTTTCTACATGAATATCCTGGCGATCCGCGAGCTGAGTCAGCATCGCTTTGGCTTGCTGCACATAGTCCGGCTCTCCCTGAGCGCAGCCTTTGGCCACTAAGGCATAAACCAACAAGTAATGAGCGACGGCAGAGGGGCGCTTAGTTTCTGCTTCAAACAGTTTCTGCTGCTCTTGCACCGTCAGATGGCAACGGAGCTGCTGGATAAATCGGAGGAAATCATCAACGCTTAACCCCGATCGATCATCTTTTGGCCCATCAATGCCGCCCCGCTCATCCAGCATTGTCTGTAGCAGGGTAAAGCCTTGTTGGCGCGTTTTCGTATCCGCTTCCGGCGCAGCCAACAATTCCAAAATTCGGTAGGGACGCAGTTTCTTAAGATCTAGCTCGATTTCCTGTTGAACGGAGGGAAATAACTGCTCTTGTGTCAATAGCTTTAAACCAGACCGTAAGACGTCTGAAGCCTTTTCAAATTGCTTTTGCTGCCAACATTCTCGCCCTGCTTCTAGGTTGGCGAGGGCCATCGCCAAGATCACATCTTGATCGGACCCCTGACTGGAAGGCAGGCGATTTAAATCAATAGACTGTTGAAGGTAAGCAGAACCCAGCTGAGCAATCCGATCGTAATCGCTCTGCTCTTGCAGCAACAACAACGCGCCCACCAATTGCGACTCTTGCAGCTCCATTCCTGTGGTGTCTGGATCACCAGAGTCCGTTAAAATAGAGCCATCATAGGCTGTGCGGGCATCGGGATCGGATAGAACTGCATAAGCATCTTGCAGAAGTTGAGTCCGAGCTGCGATCGCAGCCTTAGAATATTCTTGTCGGGGAAGTTGCTGACAGCGATCCGCAAAGGCCTGTTCAATCTGCTCTGGTGTTGCTTGAATGGGTACACCCAAAATTTGATATAAGTCTAAAGGAATACGCACAATTTAGTATCCTTGTGAGCCCTGTACCGGCAGTGAACGACAGATGAGTAATCCAGCTTATGAGACAGCAAGACATTTGAAAATATCATAACCTGCTGCTTGTAACCGTATACTCTAAAGAGATTCAGTAACGTATATTCATAGCAGCTTAACAAGAAGGTTGACAATGCATCAGCCCCTCTTTGCCAGTCATGACGATGGTTTATTGAGATCTAAGCATTCCCTAACGCTAGACGTTGCTTTTTGACTCGATAGTCTAATCCAGTCTCGGCAACATCAACCCAACTGAGGACACTATACATCAATGGTTCAAGAAAGAGTTCGACCCCAATTTTCTACCCCCAAAATCAGCATTACCCGTGATGAAGGGTTAGTCCTCTATGAGGATATGGTGTTGGGACGAGCTTTCGAAGATAAATGTGCTGAGATGTACTATCGCGGCAAAATGTTTGGGTTTGTTCACCTCTATAACGGTCAAGAGGCGGTTTCGACTGGGATTGCCAAGGCAATGCGCCCTGACGATTTTATCTGCAGCACCTATCGCGATCACGTTCATGCCCTGAGTGCAGGTGTACCTGCTCGTCAAGTGATGGCAGAACTTTTTGGTAAAGAAACAGGCTGTAGTAAAGGGCGGGGCGGGTCCATGCACCTGTTCTCCTCTGAACACAACTTAATTGGTGGATTTGCCTTTGTGGCCGAAGGCATTCCCGTGGCCACAGGCGTTGCCTTTCAAAGTCGCTATCGCCGAGAAGCGATGGGAGATGCGGCCTCTGATCAGGTCACGGCTTGTTTCTTTGGGGATGGGGCGAGTAATAATGGTCAGTTTTTTGAGTGCTTGAATATGGCGTCACTCTGGAAACTGCCCATTCTGTTCGTGGTGGAGAATAATAAATGGGCGATTGGTATGGCCCATGAGCGCGCTAGTTCAGAGACTGAAATTTACAAAAAGGCCAAAGTCTTTGGCATGGAAGGGGTCGAAGTCGATGGCATGGATGTCTTGGCGGTGCGAGAGGTTGCCCAAACCGCCATTGAACGAGCCCGTGCTGGTGAAGGCCCCACGCTGATCGAAGCGCTGACTTACCGTTTCCGAGGTCACTCTTTGGCCGATCCTGATGAACTCAGATCTGCCGCAGAAAAGGAGGAATGGTTGGCCCGTGACCCAATTCAAAAGTTTCAAGGGTATTTGGTGAAGCAAAAACTCGCAAGCCAGAAAGAGCTAACGGATATTGACAAAAAAATCCAGACTTTGATCGAAGAAGCGGTGCAATTTGCGGAAGAGAGCCCTGATCCCAAACCCGAAGATCTGTATCGCTATATCTTTGTGGATGATTAGTTCAAGTCATTGAGCCATGGATTGGGCGAACCATGAGGTGCGATCTGGCTCATGAGTCTAGGCTCTGATTGTCCCTAAGCGTTCTGCTCATCTACCCAATACCCTCTGAGTAAGGTCTATGGATGTATTAGAGCGGTTTCGAGGATGTTTATTAGGGCTGGCAGTCGGTGATGCGGTTGGGACAACTGTTGAGTTTCAACCACGCGGTACCTTTTCCCTTGTCGATGACATGGTGGGTGGAGGTCCCTTTCATCTACAGCCAGGACAATGGACGGACGATACCTCGATGGCTTTGTGTCTTGCCACGAGCCTGATCGCCGTTGGCGGGTTTGATGCTGTTGATCAGATGAATCGCTACTGCAACTGGTATGAGCAGGGTTATCTCAGCAGCACGGGCCAATGTTTTGATATTGGCAACACCGTTAGTCAGGCGTTAAGTCAATACAAGATATCTGGCAACCCCTTCAGTGGGTCTACTGACCCAAACGCTGCAGGGAATGGCTGCTTGATGCGGCTGGCACCGATTCCGATGTTCTTTTTCCCCGATCGCGATCGCAGTCTATATTTTGCCGGTGAAAGTTCACTCACAACACATGGTGCGACAGAATGTATGGATGCCAGCCGTTTATTTGCAGATTTACTCTTACGGGCTCTGTTAGGGGCCACTCCCTCAGATATTCTTTTTGCGACTGAGTCAGACTTGTTTCCCTCTCCTACGATTCAAGTCCTTGCCAAGGGAGAGTACCAGAATAAAACGATGGATGATATTCGTGGTTCAGGATATGTCGTCGAGAGTTTAGAAGCCGCTCTCTGGTGTTTCTGGACCACAAACTCCTACGAACAGGCGGTTCTTAAGGCAACTAATTTAGGTGATGATGCGGATACAACTGCTGCAATCTGCGGCCAAATTGCGGGGGCATTTTATGGCGTTCGAGACATCCCTAAGCACTGGCTGGCCGCTCTGACCATGCTAGACGAGATTGGTGAACTGGCTGACCAGCTATATTCTGCTGGCAAGGGTGGTTAATGACCGTAGAGGAAAAGCCAATGGCAAGAACAATGCTAAGGGGTGTTGGAGGAGTGTTCGCTGCAAAACTCCAAGATATGCCGCCCAATAAAACTGGGCATGTATAAGGCGTCTGATGAGAACTCAAGAATGTCAGTTATGGCGTGTTGTTGGTTAGATTACGTCATCTCCGGTCAAGCTTAGGCGATAATGGCAAGATGAGTAAATTCCTTGGGTAACCTACGATTACAGTGACCTTGTTTTCTCTTGAGAGAAAGAGCGTTTGATTGCGATCGCAGATCAACCCAAAAACTCAGCCATCAACCTGACTTGAAACGTAGGCAATGAAACTGGTGCAAAAGTCCTTAACCTCTGAGCAACCCGAATCATTACCCATCTTAGGATTATCCGTCGATATCCTACCGAACTATGTGCAATGGTTGATGACCCAAATCGATCAGGGCCAGGGACTTCATGTGGTCACCTTGAATGCAGAGATGACGATGCAGGCCCGCAGCAATCCAGCACTGGCTCAGGTGATTCAGAATGCGAATCTGGTGATTCCAGATGGAGCCGGTGTGGTGATGCATTTTCGCCTGCGGGGGCGCAAAATTGACCGTTGTCCCGGTATAGAAATGGCAGCAGCCCTTTTGCAAGCTGCTGTATCCTCACAATATTCTTTCTTTTTCTACGGCGGAGAACCAGGGGTAACGGAGCTGGCTGCCCAGAAATGGCGGCAGCAACTTCCCCAGATCAACATTATTGGCACTCAGCATGGCTATGTTGCCGGTGAAGAAATGGATCAGTTCTGCCAGACCCTTCAGCAACTGCAACCCCAAGTAATTTTTGTGGGCCTCGGCGTGCCTCGGCAAGAATTCTGGATTGCTGAACATCGGCATCTCTGCCCCAATTCGGTTTGGATTGGCGTCGGTGGCAGTTTCGATATTTGGGCAGAAACCAAAACCCGGGCCCCAGGCTGGCTCTGTGACAATAACCTGGAATGGGTCTATCGCCTCTACCAGGAACCCTGGCGATGGCGGCGGATGTTGGCGTTGCCACAGTTTGCCTGGCGCTCCTTGATGGATATTTTTAGTTAAATTGAAATGATCCCAGCCATTTTTTCCACTTCCACCATGTCTTCAACTTTTCAACGATTGCAAGCTCAAGTTGAAACCCCCGTTAATGACCATTACACGGTCCAACTGCGTAGCGTTTGCAAAGTATATCCACAGACACGGTTTAGTTTGCTGGATATTAATTTAACCCTGCGACAAGGCGATTTTCTCTTTGTAACGGGGGCTTCAGGTGCGGGTAAAACGACCCTGATGAAGTTGATCTATGGGGCTGAGCGAGCCGATCGGGGTGAAGTGCGTGTAGCGGGAACCAATGTTGGTCTGCTCAAGGGCAATCGACTGTCTCACCTACGGCGCAAATTAGGTGTGGTGTTTCAGGACTATAAGCTGATTCCTCGCTGGACCGTGTCGGAGAATGTGGCCTTTGTATTGCGATCGCAAGGGGTTCCCAAAGCCGAAATAGAGCGGCGCTTGCAACCCACATTGAAACTAGTCGGCCTCCAAAAGCGGGCCGATTGTTTCCCGAGTCAACTCTCTGGCGGAGAACAACAGCGAGCCAGCATTGCTCGGGCCATTGTGGGGTCACCCAAGTTATTATTGGCCGATGAACCGACCGGCAATCTGGATCAAGATAATGCCTTACAAGTCTTAGAAATCCTGAAAAAACTGAATAGTCTGGGAATCACCGTCGTCATTACCACCCACGATATGGGACTGATCCAAACCGTGAAAGCACCCGTTGCCCAACTTGACAGTGGCCGACTCCAGGTGGTCCCCGCAGAACAGGTGCTCTAAATGCCTTCTCCTCGGTTTCAAGTTCCTGAACGGCTCAAGTTGGTGAGTACAAAGCTGAGCTATCTGCTGCAAGAAACCCTGCGCGGACTCCGGCGTGGCGGCTGGATGAACTGGGCAGCCATTAGTACTGTTACAGTGCTGCTGTTTCTCCTGGGCGTCAGTCTCCAAACCTCTTGGCAAGTCAGTGGCGTGTTGAATCGGCTGGGCTCACGGTTCGAAGTGGCCGTTTATCTGCAGCCGGAGACCTCCGGTCAGGAGTTCCAATCCCAAATTGCCCAATTCCCGGACGTGTCCAGCATTGAAGTCATTCCCAAGGAGCAAGCATGGCAAGACCTGCTGGCTGATTTAGGGACAACGGATATTGTCGGAGCCACAGAAGGCTTGGGTGAAAATCCGCTAGTGGATGCCCTCAAAATCCAAGCCAAATCTGCTGTGGCCGTTCCGTCCTTAGCCCGGCAAATTGCACGGCTGCGCGGGGTCGAGAATGTTCAATATCTGGATGAAGCCCTCAAACATCTCACCCAACTGAATCGTGGCTTTAGCCAAATCAGTCTTGGGATTATAGCGCTGCTGACCTTGACCGCCATTGCGGTGATTACCACCACGATTCGCTTAATCGTGGTGGCTCGCAACCAAGAAATTGAGGTGATGAAATTAGTGGGGGCGACAACTAGCTGGATCTATTTACCCTTTATCCTCCAGGGCATTACGTTTGGCTTAGTGGGTGCCTTGATTTCCTGGGGGTTAATCGTGGTTACCCGCCAGTTTATCCAGGCTGCCTTTGCCCAACAGCCCAGCTTTTTGCGAGCGCTGGGGGAAGGATTACAGCTCACACCTTGGCAAACGATGGTTCTCCCCCTTATCCTTGTAGGATTTGGCAGTATTGTCGGCATTATTGGCAGCTTATTTGCGGTGCGTCGCTTTGCCAGTAAATAGAGGTTTAGCGGCGAAAGAAGCGGCGAAACCAGCCCGATTTGGGCGGTGGCTGCTGCCGATATACTGCCAGTTCTTGCGTTAAGTGTTGATTAGTGGCACGGAGCTGAGCTACTTCAGCCGTTAAGCTCACATTCCGTTGAAAGATTTTCTGTCGTTGTAGCTCTAGTTCAGTAATTTTCTGGCGGGCCATCTCCAACTCGGGATGAGGCGGTGGGGCAGGCTGCGGAAATTGTTCATCTGACTTTTCCATTAGACGTTGAGATGTTTTTAATAGCTCAGCATCTATATCAGATGATGGCGTTTGCCACGGATCATCACAATTTTCAGGAGCTGACATGACGGAAGTCGATGGAAGCAGCAGAAACTATTGGTAGTTTACATGTCTTTTCCGCAAAACAGAATGCAACCCAGAATATAAGTGGCACAAGCCCCAAAATAAGCAGATAGCCTTCCCCTTTTTCCAAGCAGTACGGCCCTATTCACAAATAGGATTTCTTGCGAGCCCACCGTGTTTCTTGCCAAATACGCAGGCATATCACCGCACCCACCAACGCCCCTAACGACCATTTAACGGCCCGTTTCAATAGACCAGGCCGTTCACTGTTCGCTTGCTCTTGGTCAATGGTGGCCTGTTGTTTAATCGCCGATTTTGCAGGCTCTAAGTAAGTCGGCATCTGAGCCTTCAGCACCGACAAGGATTGACTCGTATCCAATCGCACGGCAGAACGATTCTGCATGGCTTGGTTCAGCAGTTGTTGAAATTCCTCAACGGAATTGGTTTGACTTAACTTGTCCTCTAGTCGTTCAACTAAGGCAAGGCGCTGTGACCTCAGGGCATTGATATTCCCGACTTTGAAATTGTATATGCGCATCGAGTTGACTAAACACAGCGGAATCAGGATTAACAAGACGAGCGCCAGACTTAAGGTGCTCCAGGTTAATCCTTTGAGGATCAGTCTCTCTCTGGGGCGACGGTAATCCTGTCCGCCCCAAAACACCATCACGAAGCCAATCAACGGGACTGGAAGACGGTCTACAATCGCTCCGGTGCTCCGAAACTCCCATACGGGATCTGTAAGATTTAGGGGGATCAGAATGACGGCGAGGTCTAAGAGCGCTAAAAATAAAAGGCCATAGCCCAGCCAACGAACGAGCGTAATGGAGCGAGATTGATTGGCATAGGAGCGCCATAAACGGTCTAATTTAGATTGAGTCATGGAGTTAACTATACTATTTCACCTGCTTTTACACCCTTAAAGCATTTATTTAGGCAGATTTAGCTCTGTTTGGCGTACTATCCACCAGCAGAATAAACCAAACAGAACAACAGTCAGCATGACGAATAATAATGCCCCTTCGTTGCTATGCCAATAGTCAAATAGCGCTGGATTATTTTTAGTCGACAAGAGGGCCAATAGAGCTACCCGTATGCCATTGATAAAAAATCCGAGCATCACCGCTACAAAGGGAGCCCAAATCTTCGCTGTGATGGGCAAGGGAAACATCAGCAGAAAAATCGCTGTAATAGCCAGCATATAGGTAATTAAGTTAAGTCCAGAGCAGGACGGCACAACCCGGACAGCGCCGTCCGGTAAGCGGATAACATTGTCGGTCAGTTGGACTGAAAATCCTGAATACCACAATAAGTAAGTTGAGAACTGAGCGGTTAAAGGGGAAATATCAGGCAAGATTTTCAAGAGCAGTTTGGGGACGCCCAAGCAAAATAGGGTCACTAATTCCACCTGATACTGGCCCAGAGCCTGGACCCCAGAGGCTAAACCCATCATCCCCAAGGCTACGATAAAGGGAGCAAAGCCTAAATATAATCCGGTTGGCGGCTGCCAGCTTTGATACAGAACAGCCCCCACCAGACCTGAGCCAATGGCAATGGATAGGGCATTAGTTCCTAATTTGAGGCTCAGACGATTATCCCAAAGGTTAGACAGGGCAGCACATAAAAACACTAGGCTCATGGCCAGGTGGGCGAACTTATCTGCCCGTAGCGTGACAGTGCAGTAAATCGCGAATAAAACCCCACTGAGGCCCAAAAGGACAAACGCAGGAATTTTAATTCTTTGGCCTGGGTAGATGTCAGAGCCTTTAATTGCCATAGACTACAACCACTCTCTTGCTAGAACCTACATTTTCCCTGTCTGCAAAGAATAGTCTCTAGGGTAGCAACTGATGTTGAAAACAGAGAGTAGAGGTCCATAGGATTTTCAGTGTCGTTTATCTGGTGAGATCGCACCAATATTGTAGAGTCTCGATTAAGACTTGGCTGTCTGGAGGCCTCAACTGATAGGCCAGAGGCATTGGAGAGTGGCCGTGAAAGCGAAGCATAACCGTTTGCTCTTCTGAAGAGAGAGGCAGGGAATAAAGGCTAGCAACGTCAGTAATTGGCTTGATTCGTTGCCAATAGGTCCAGCCAAACAGTTGATATTGGATGGTTAGGTTAGAGTCAAGAACCTCAATGAAGGTACTCGTAAGGTTCCCTTTTATCCAGTTCAGGCTCGTCACCCAAGAGACTCCCCCCAAACACAAGCACAACAACCCGACACTGATGCCGCTGACATCGCCTGTGGTGAACGCTTGACGGGTATAAACTGCACCCAACGGCAAGAGTGACAAGATCAGCAGAGCCAGGGGGCCTAGGAGGGTTAGAAGGGTCATACTGGCTAAATCTTGCAATCTGGATAAGGGCGTCGTCCAAAGGGGGTGAATCCGCACCTGGATTGAGTCAGGGCGGGACTCAATCTGAAGTCGTTGGGGGGCTACAGATGAGAGGACAACCGTTGCTTTATGGGAACGGCACCGTTCTAGGGCTAATAAGGCCGCCCTAGCGGACTCAAAGCGGTCAGCCAAGGCGGGAGCCGTCATTTTTTCTAGCCATGCGGCTAGAGGACGGCTCAGGGGGATGTCATACGCGCCGACTCGTCTGTGACCATCGTGAAACCGCAACTGTAAATCTGGCTGGGCTAATTCAGCCGGGGCCATGCCCGTCAATAGATGGAGGAGGGTTGCCCCCAAACTATATAAATCCGATGCGGGCACAGCCTGCCCGCCGAACTGCTCTAGTGGGGTATATCCATAGGTACCCACCACTGTAAAGGACCCCGTAGAAGCCCACTGGTTTTGTACGGCTCCAAAGTCCACTAAAAAAATTTGGTGATCAGGATTGAGGATCAGATTGCTGGGTTTAATATCGCGATGCAGGATCGGAGGAGACTGGCGATGAAGATAGGTCAGGATCGTTAAGACTTGGGATGCCACATCATAGATTTCAGACTCTGAAAATCGGTGCTTTTTGTGAATCAAGGTTTGGAAGTTGTGGCCAGGAATATATTCCTCTATCAAGCCCCACCAAGGTTCAGGTGTCTGGAGATGAAATGAATCGAGATAGTGGGGGATTTGGGGATGATCGAGTTGTTGCAGCACTTGGGCTTCTCGTTCAAATAATTGCAATTCATCCCATGCCACGCCTCGACCAAAGGTCAGAAACTTAATAACGACGAAGGGCGGTTTACCTGTTGCGTGGAGGTCTACCGCTAACCAGGTTTGGCGAGTGGGCTGCATCCTGAGCGGCTCTCGCAGTTGGTATCGTTCTTGCAGGACCTGTCCAACCTTCAGCATCAAACCTATAGTCCGTGTCTCCCACGTGTTCTATGGTAATGAATCGGCGTGCTGGTTTAGCCATCGTCAGTCCATACTGATCCATTCAAGCTCCTATTTGAGTTGATGATCCTCCTGTATTGAACGGGCTGCTGATCGTCCTGCTGAGGGGCTGTCTTTAGCTTGAGTCCAAACTCAGGCGAGTTTGACTAATCTCAAGTTTGGCTAATCAAGATCGGTTGTTCTTTGCAGTAACTCCATTTGTAAATCATTCATAAAGTCCAAGAAAAAGCGCATCAATGAGCAGGCTCTGTCTAAGGTCCCTGTTCCGAAGGTAAAGTACAGGTCGCCTGTTTGTTGTGCTGCTTTGACAATTGGGTAGATCACCACAGTCCAACCTGGCTGGGTCCTTGAACGGATGAGTCCTCCTAAGTTAGACGCGCGGATTGCAATTCTAGGCGCTTGCAATGTGATTGGACGTGCTGTAAAAATTTTATCCACAGGCAGATGGATGTTGTCATGCAACCGATTGATCATCCAGCTTGAATCGTCTTGGCTGATATTCACGATGGGTGGATGATTCAAAGGGAAGAAACCAAGCATCATTTTGAGGTGCATAGAACCGAGTGGCACTGAAATAATACTTGTTTATTGGGGGTGTTTCTTGATGCTCCAACGCTGAACGTCCCCAGGATTCAGTCTTTGCAATCGTGATGGAGGTAGCAACAGGATGAAAACCTATCTGGTGACTGGTGCCAATCGAGGGATTGGCTTAGAGTATTGTCGACAGCTGCAGCAGCGCGGCGATGAAGTGATTGCCCTCTGCCGGACCTCATCAGCGGATCTGGATGCACTGGGTGTTCAGATCAAAACCCATGTGGATATCACTTCAGATACTTCAATGACCGATCTTGTTCAACATTTGGATGGACAATCGATTGATGGGGTGATCCATAATGCGGGCATTCTAGAACGGGTGACGTTAGAAGATCTAGATATTGAGAGCATTCGACGTCAGTATGAAGTCAATGCCATTGGTCCGTTGCGCCTGACCCATGCCTTATTGCCTAACCTCCACTCTGGTGCCAAGGTCGTTTTAATGACTAGTCGGATGGGATCGATTGGGGATAACACTTCGGGTAGTTCTTACGGCTATCGCATGTCTAAGGTCGCACTCTGTATGGCGGGCAAATCCCTGGCCCATGATCTAAAGTCGAAGGGCGTTGCCGTTGCCATCCTTCATCCAGGGTTAGTGCAAACTCGAATGACTCGCTTTAATCCGCAAGGGATTACGCCTATGCAATCGGTACAAGGGTTGCTAGCCCGTATCGATCAGCTTAATCTCGACAATACAGGCACTTTCTGGCATGCCAATGGCGAGATTTTGCCGTGGTAGCCTTGCGCCATTGCTGAGGTCAATGAGCTAGCTGAAATCATGAGATTGGTTAAAGATGGATATTGACGTTAGAACTCGCAATTTCCTAGAGTGTGTTTCGGGGTCTCAGTCACTGTTGTGTTTAACATACGGCGTTGCCATGTCCTAATACGAACGATATTTAGGGCACTGGACGCCGGAAACAAAGGTCTTGAAGGCCATCCCACTTTTACATCTGGAGAACAATTGTGGATTTATCCTTAATACCCGCTCAACCCAAACCGGGTTTGATCAATGTCTTGATTGAAATTCCCGCAGGTAGCAAAAATAAATACGAATTTGATAAAGACATGCAGGCCTTTGCCCTGGATCGTGTTCTTTTCGCCTCAGTTCACTATCCTTTTGACTATGGGTTTATCCCCAATACTCTGGCTGATGATGGTGATCCTCTAGATGGCATGGTGATGATGGATCAGCCCACCTTTCCTGGCTGTGTGATTACAGCTCGTCCCATCGGTATGTTGGAGATGATCGATGGTGGCGATCGCGATGAGAAAATTCTCTGTGTACCTGAGGAAGATCCGCGTTATGTGGATGTCAAATCCTTAGCAGATGTCGCTTCCCATCGTCTGGATGAAATCGCTGAGTTTTTCCGTACCTATAAAAACTTGGAAAAGAAGGTGACTGAAATTTTGGGATGGCAAGATGTGGATAAGGTCAGCTCGTTGGTGACCGAGTGCATCAAAGCGGGCCAAAAGTAGGTTGAAACATTTTTTAGGTGTAAATAGTTAGGTGTGAGAACACCGGTTAGCTGTTTATACCTTCCCTGCTCTCGTATTGGCTCAATGATACGAGAGCCTATCCCCTTATTCCATAAAGGCTATCCGCCATGGTATCCATGCAAAATCGAGTCGTATTGATTACAGGGGCCAGTAGCGGTATTGGAGCAGCCTGTGCCCGTGCCTTTGCCCCCTTAGGGGTAAAGCTAGTGCTGGCCGCACGGCGGCTGTCTCGACTGCAGGCACTCGCCACTCAGCTGGAGGCTGACTTTGGCGTGCAAACTCATGTGATGTCGTTGGATGTGCGCGATCGCACCCAAGTCGAAGCTCAATTGCAAGCCTTACCCGCAGAATGGTCAGCCATTGATGTTTTAGTCAATAACGCAGGTCTGAGCCGAGGTCTCGATAAGCTCTATGAGGGGAACATCCAAGATTGGGAGGAAATGATCGATACCAATATCAAAGGATTGCTGTACGTGACACGGGCCGTTGTGCCGGGGATGGTTCAGCGTCAGCAAGGCCATGTGATTAATATTGGCTCCATCGCTGGACACCAAACCTATCCCAGAGGCAATGTCTATTGTGGTTCTAAAGCGGCTGTCAGAGCTATTTCAGACGGACTCAAGCAAGACTTATTGGGAACGCCAGTACGGGTCAGTTCGGTCGATCCCGGTTTAGTGGAGACTGAATTTAGTGAAGTGCGCTTTCATGGCGATACGGATCGGGCGCAAGCAGTCTATGCGGATACCACACCCCTCACCCCTGAAGATATTGCAGAGGTGGTGGTCTTTTGTGCCACTCGTCCTCCGCACGTCAACCTGAGTGAACTTTTAGTGTTGCCGACCGCCCAATCAGGTGCGACCTTGGTGCATCGGCAGTCCTAAGTACTGGTATTGATGTCCATAATCAGCCTCAATACTTCCTCTGCAGGGACAGGCTGGCTTACTAAATACCCTTGAATACCATCACACTTCTGTTCAAACAAAAAGTCTCGTTCGGCGGGCGTTTCGACGCCTTCGCCAATGATTTTTAACCCCAAAGCATGACCCATTTGAATAATGGCAGCTGTGATGGCAGCATTGGCAGGCTGTTGATCAATATCATGAATAAAGCAACGGTCAATTTTGAGCATATCCAAGGGAAAGCGCTGTAAGTAGCTCAAAGACGAATAGCCTGTCCCAAAATCATCCACAGATAACCGTACCCCTTGGGCTTTAAGTTGGTGCATAATCTTCAAGGCTAGATCCGGATCCTGCATCAGCGTACTTTCAGTTAGCTCCAGAATTAAATGACTAGGCTCTAGGGCTTCCTCCCTTAAGAGGCGCTGTAACCTCTCGATCAATCCTGGGTCCATCAACTGTCGAGGAGATAGATTGACGAGGATATTGAGGGGAAAAGGACAAAGCGTTTGCCATTGTTTGGCTTGCTGGCACGCATTCCGTAACACCCATTCCCCTAAGGCCAAGATCAAATGTGTTTCCTCTGCTATAGGAATAAATAGATTAGGAGACAATATCCCCCATTCAGGGTGGTGCCAGCGGATCAGGGCTTCTGCTCCGACAATATGGCCCGTATGTAAATCAATATGCGGTTGATAATGAATTCTCAGTTCTTCTTGCTCAAGGGCATGGCGTAGCTGCGCCAGCAGCGTCAGCGTTTGGGATCGTTGCGATCGCATGGTCGGCAAATAGAACTCATGGCTGGGTCCAGCTTGCTCCTTCGCCTGATACATCGCAATTTCAGCATTGCTGATCAAGGTCTCAATATCGTTGCTGCCTTGGGGATAACAAGCCAGTCCAATACTGGGTGTAATACAAATTTCCTGATCGTCCACAAAGAAGGGCTGCAAGAGTATCTCTAGAAGCTGTTGAGCAAACTGGTCTAAATCTGGGTGACCTTTAACATTGCGGGGCACAATGGCAAACTGATCGGCGCCAATGCGAGCCAGCATCGCCATTGCATAATTGCCCATATACCGATGGGCGGATAACTGCTGAGTAATGGCCAGTATCAGCTGATCGCTAAAGGAGTAACCCAGGGTACTTCTAATCCATTCGAACCGATCAATCCCGATCAGCAAAAGAGCATCTAGCGTACCTGTTGTTTGGGTCTCAGCCTGAACATGGTGAAACTGTTCGGTTAATAATCGTCGGTTGGGTAACTGCGTCAGAGCATCATAATAAGTGAGGGCGTTTAAACCCGCCTCCAGTCCTTGAATCGTTTGCGTATAGTTTTCAGTCAATAGCGCTTGCTTTTTGAGCTGAGCGTCGATTGCACTCAGGAGTTCTAAATGGGTGAAGGGTTTGGTGATGTAATCGTCTGCCCCTAAATTCATGCCTTTACGAACACTGGCTCGATCGGTTTTAGCGGTTAAGAAGATCATCGGGATACTGCTAATACCCGGATCGTCACGGATGCCCTGTAAAACATCAAATCCGTCTAACTCAGGCATCATCACATCACAAACAATTAAGTCTGGTGGACTTTGCTGCGCCAGTTGTAAACCGGCTAGACCATTTTCCGCTTCTAGGGTTCGATACCCTTCACATTCCAAGATTTCTTGAATGATGTCTCGAATTTGAGGTTCATCTTCAATAATTAAAATTTTTGTCATTTTAGACTCAAAATGGTCGGAACCAGACGGTTGAGTGAGGATCGTAAATCGAGCACCTTACTACGTTCTCTCTATTCTACTATCCGACTTGATTGATAGAACCCACTTCACAGGTAAATAACCCGATAGCGGCACTCCCAACTTGCACTTTGAGAGTATCAATAAAATTTATACTAAATGATGGTTTTGGCGAAATTTAGGTCAAACCGAATTATTTCTTAAGATTGTCATCAGTTAAGATCCATGATAAAAATAGTCGCTTAGTTCGCCAAAAGCGTCATCCGTACATATATGGATAAGCCCTTGATCAAGAGTGTAGTATCTAATACATATAGGGTTGTTGATGTTTAGGTTTCTCAAGAGATCAACCCGCCATTTATATAACCAAAAAATTTATCCTTCAACAAAAGCTAGAGCTAGCCCATTTTGAAGACTGAAGCAATTAGATTGCCTTGATATATCAAAAAAAATCAAAATATTTTGTCCTAAAACGGCATGCAGCCAACAGTAGTCCATTAAACTGAATCAGCTGTCCACGCTAGGCGGGGATGCCGTTTCATGGGTTGGCTGCTGTTCGGCATACGCTTGCTTCATCGCTTGAGGCCAAAGAATTAGGAATAAGCCCATCCATGCCAATACAGGAAGGGCCACAATAATAGTTAGCCACACAATTTTGGTCACCCACCAGGTCCCGCTAATGAGCGTAATTCCTGTCACCAAAATGGACCATGGCTGACACCACCAAGGTTTGTAGGTCCATGGGTTATAGGAATTATTCATAGGGCTTGCTAAGAAAACAATACTCAGCATTATCCTATCGCCTAGGCCGCCACTCTGGGTTTGGATGGCGCAAGATGGTACTAAGACTTACGAGTGAGAAAGGGGAGCTTTTGGCGCAACCGATCGACAAAGAAATCCATCTCCGGCAACTTAAGCTGAATGACTAATCCGACAAATACCAATAACCCTGCACTGGCTGACACACTCAGAGCTATGAGTTGTCTGATAATTCCGTCTGTTCCAAGAATAAGCTGACATCCATATAAGGTCACCCAGGCCGTGCATCCACAGAGTAGGCTACTAAGAGCCAAGGCTAAAATGGGTCCCCCTATGGCAGCCCAAGGTAGTCCACGCAGCCGTTTATTGAGAATCCAGACGAGAGCAGCCATAGAAAAGACCTGGACCCCGACGGTAGCCATAGCTAAACCAGGAGCACCAAAGGTTTTGGTGAAGAAGAAGCAAAAAATGGCGTTAAAGAATAAGCCCAATAAACTAATCATCAGGGGAACATTGCCATCGCCCAGGGCGTAAAACACCCGGACAAAAATATCGCGGCCCAGGTAAAAGAACATGCCAAAGGCATACACCACTAAGAGAGAGGCCACGAGTTGAGACGCCGAATCATCAAAGGCGCCCCGTTGATAGACAATGCGCACAGCAGGTAGCGCTAAGACGGACATGAGCGCTCCTGTTGGCATCATACTCATGGCAGTTAGCACCAGGCTTTGGCGGATTCGGTCTTTGAGGTCTATCCAACTTTCTGGGGCTGCCAATTGGGAAAAAATCGGCATATAGGGAACCAGAATGACGTTGGAAAGAATGCCTAGAGGGGTTAGAAATAAGAGCTGAGCGTAGGTTAGGGCTGAGGCAGATCCTTCCGGTAATTGCGAGGCAAAGAACAAGCTAATGGCGACGCTAATCAGCAGCATTCCAGACGAGAGGGTAGCTGGTCCCATCAGTTTGCCGATCTCTTTGACGCCGGGTCGGTTGAAATCGAATCGGAGTCTTAAGGTGCCCATGCCAGACCCCCATTGAGCGGGAATTTGGGCGAGCCATTGCAGTAGCCCGCCAGCTAATGTTCCCCAAGCCATGACGGAGGCTCCAACGCGATCCGTGAGAAACAATACGCCAATGATGACGGTAACGCTGGAGAGCAGGGGACTAATGGAGGGCAGCCAGTATTGATCAGAGGCGACGAGGGTGCCGAAGCCGATGCCAATCAGTCCGGATAAGAAGGCTAGAGGAGCCATAATACGTAGCTGTTCTACCGCCATGGTGTGAACGTCGGTGGAGACCCCTGGCGCGAGCATGGTGATCAGCGGATCCGCGGTTAACATTAACCCTGCGGTTAGCAGCAGCAGCAAGATACCAACCAGGGTATTGACGGTTTCAATTAAGGCTGCGGCATCCTTCTTGGGATGTTTGGCGAGGACGCTGACGACGGAACTGTGAAAGGGGCCGTTGACCCCACCCAGCAGAATAAACAGAAAACTCGGGATAACGTAGGCAAAGTTATAGGCATCAACCTCAGGACCGACCCCAAATTCGGCTGCAATCGCTTGCTGGCGAACGAGGCCCGCGACTTTGCTGATCAGGGTTGCGATCGCAACAATGGTGGCAATACTCGCTAGGGAGCGACGGCGTTTGGGGGCTGAGTCGGTCACAAATTTTAAGTAAAGTAAAGAATCCTCACTTATTTAAGCGCATATCTGGACCTTGGGGAGCAAAGAATATTTCACCAGGGTCAATCTTGTCTCTTCAAGATCTATGCTGCTTCCTCAGTCCTATGGGCACCCATTCCGTAAAGATTGCCAGGCTCAAGTTGGCTAAGGGTGGGGATATCCAGGAGTGGTCCCAGGATATTTTAGGTGAGAGAGGTCCTGGAAGGGGCGCGAGGCCGGGGGACGATTGATGAGCGGATCCATTCAGGAGTAGACTTGAAGCCGATTATGAGAGCAGTTTCCAGACTGATGCAAACCATACCCCCGATAAGCGAGTGAGTGAGAAACAATCCCCCAGTGAGGGAAGTGATCAACAAAACAATCAGCCTATCCTTCCCCAGTCAACGGGAGAGCAAAATTCACAACCTGCCTCAAATATGGGTGGCATAAACTCTAATGAGGTGATGAGAGGGGTAGCTGAGCGGATCACCAACGCAGCAGGTGTGGAACAACTGGAGGGATTTAGCCTCAAGGACATGTTCTCAGAGGTGTTTAAGAAGCATTCTGAGAATGAAGTAGAAGAATATTTCACCGTTGGTACCGCTTTAACGACACCCCCAATTGAAGAGGTTGACTCGAGTTGGCCTAAACCTTGGGTCTTTTTTAAGACCTTTCTCGGGGCGGTCGCCGTTTACGTTGGCTTTGTGATTGCCTGGCGGGAATTTCAAAATCCGAACTTGATTCCTGGGCTAATCATCGTGGGATCGTTTGCGATTCCATTTTCCACGCTGATTTTTTTCTTTGAAGCGAATGTTCGGAAAAATGTCTCTCTCTATCAAGTGATTCGCCTGCTCTTCTTAGGTGGAATCCTATCTTTGATCTTTTCTCTGATTCTGTTTCAAGTCAGTTCTACCCTGTCATTAAATTGGTTGGGGGCTTCTGTTGCCGGAATCGCTGAAGAACCTGGAAAACTGCTCGCTTTAATGCTAGTCATCAACAATCCTAGATATAAATACACCTTGAATGGTTTGTTGTTTGGGGCAGCGATTGGGACTGGCTTTGCCGCCTTTGAATCAGCCGGATATGCTTTGTTAGCAGGATTATTGTCATCGAATCCAGATGCGATGCTGAATGTCATATTACTGCGCGGAATACTCGCCCCGTTTGGTCATATTGTGTGGACAGGAATGAGTGCTGCAGTGCTGTGGAAAATTAAAGGGACCCAAAAATTTCGGTTTTCGATGGTTCAGGATCCTCGATTTGTCAGAGTTTTTGGCATATCAGTCGTGCTACATATGCTCTGGAATAGCCCAATTGAAATTCCTTTTCTAGGAAAACAAATAGCGCTTGGTTTTGTGGCCTGGGTTGTGATCTTTGCTTTAATCCAAGACGGCTTGAAACAGTTGCGACATGAAAAGCTGGCAGTTCTTTCAGTGAATGACGCAGCAAGGATATAACAGTTACTCAATGCAACTTTTGGGAAAGCGTACACGTACCTTGCCAGACTTCCCCAGCTCTATAGAAAGGGGATTTTGGCTCTAAGACGAGTCGTGAAAACTTGTACTTCTGGGATGCCTAGCTGCTGAGACACCATCCCGTAAATCGTAAAGCCGCCCAGGGCTGAAAGTCCTAGATTGATCAGCAGCAAGGGAAACCCTTGGCTGCCCCATACCGTGTTTGTCCCGGTCCAAAGCCCCCACTCCACCAGCCCCGACAGAGCGCTAGCTCCTGTCAGACCGATCAGAGGCTGTATCCAAGAGTGTAGGTTTAATCCCCTTAAGCGCTGGCTTAAATACCAGAGCATGGCGATCATCGAGAACACATTCACGCCAATCGTGGCCAAGACTAACCCTGGAGCGCCAAAGGGTTTGACGAAGAGGAAGTCAAACAGAATATTAAACAAAATGCTGACCAAGCTGATTCGAAAGGGAGTCGTGCCATCGCCCAGGGCATAGAACACCCGCACCAGGAGATCCCGTGCCAAGTACACAAACATCCCTAGTCCATAGGCAATGAGAATACTGGCGGTCAGTTGTGATGCCTCGGTATTAAAGGCCGACCGCTCATACACTAGTCGGACTATAGGCAAGGCTAGGGCAATCATCAACGCTCCCAAGGGCAGCATCGCCACCGCTGTCATCACGATTCCCTGACGAATGCGGCTTTTGAGGTCGTCCCATTGACCAGATGTTGCCAGGTGAGAAAAGACGGGAAAGAAGGGCACCAAAATGGTATTGGAAAGAATACCCAGGGGAGCCATGACCAGGAAATTAGCGTAGCTCCAGGCAGAGACCGCAGCAGTGGCGTTAGGAATTAGAGAAGAAAAGAAGATATCGATTTGAACATTAATTTGCAGCATCCCAGAGGCAAAGGTAGCAGGCCCCAAGACTTTTAAAACGGCTCGGACATCGGGATGCTGCCATTGCCAGCGAGGCTTTAAGGTTCCTAAACCTGCCCGCCACTGGACGGGCAATTGAATCAGCCATTGGGCGACTGCACCCGCCAAGGTTGCCCAGGCGAGGACTTGTCCCCCGAGCAGAGCCTTGGCTGATAAGGGGGCTGCTGGTCCCAGATGGAGTGCGAACAGCCCTAGGCCAATCATCATCGCCAAGCTAGAGAAAATGGGGCTGATGGAGGGCATCCAGTAAATATCGGCAGCATTCAAGGCCCCAAAGCCAATGCCAATCAGGCCCGAGAACAAGGCGATGGGGGCCATGATTTTGAACTGGGTAATGGCAATCAGCCGAGTTTGTTGGGTAATGGCATAGGTGGCTGGATCGATGCCTTGGCGCAGGGCATCTTCTGTGGAGATAAACAGGCCACTGGCCGTTAATCGCAAAATGGGTTCAGCAAAGACAATTAAGCCGATAGTCACCGTCAGCAGCAGTATGACCAGCAAAGTGGTGATCGTTTCAATGACTGGCTTGACGTCACGGCGCTCTTTTTTGGCGAGCACCCCAACGATGGCACTGTGAAATGGACCATTAATCCCGCCCAGGAGAATCAAGAAAAAGCTGGGAATGGCATAGGCAAAGCCATAAGCACCAACGGCGGGACCAACACCGAAGACGGCGGCGGTGGCCATCTGGCGAGCGGCCCCAGTGACCTTGCTGATCAGGGTTGCGATCGCAACAATCGTGGCAATTCTCGCTAAAGAGCGGCTAGGTTTAGAGGGTGCCTTAGTCACGGATGCTGAAGCAACATAAAGAATTCTCACCCATTTAAGCGTATAACCTGATCTTGGAGTGATAATCGACGCTTATAATCCATACAACTTAGATGGTGTCTCTTAACTTGTCCCTGGTCATAAAATTTCGTTACTGGTTGATCACAGAGTTCTTTATGGGATAGTTATTGCAATCTTGTGAAGAGAAAAAGAATTAACTGCAAACGTGTCGTACCTCTTCGCACAACCACAGCTATGTTACTTTGGACTGAATGAATGGCACTTGTCCCAGTATCTTTCGAAGCCCTCAGTGATATCAAATACTCGATTGCACTTGCGCCGCATGAAAGGTTTTGCACACCTGAATTTGCTGTGGTGAAATTCTCTGGTATGTATCGCGATGGTGCGGCAGGCAAATCTGATGCTTTATTCATCACGGCAATTATGGATGCTGTTCAAACAGCATGGTTTACTCCTTCATTGATCATGGATTTCACCGATCTTGAGTATCGCTGGGGCGATGAAATGGAGTGGATACACGATGTTGGTCGATTTATGCCTTCGCCATGCTCTAAGCCTCTTGCCATAATCGTCAGTGACAAATGCCGGACTGGGCTTCAATCTCTGTCTTCAGATGAATACAATCTACATTGCGTTGAGTCTTACGGTGATGCAGTGTCCTTAATTCGCTTGCGAGAAAAGGACTTTGACAAATGCATGGACGAATGGCGAAGCAAACTACAGGGCCAATGAATTGGGTCTAGAACATCCAAACTGACTCGCTTAACTCCACCCCAGTTATCAAACTGCGTTGTTGATAAAAAAGCTGTTTATTAGGACGGTGACTTCAAAGCTGTAATTCGTGAAGGGCTTTAATGCATATTTGTCGTCTATCCATCTAGATGAAGCGTAATATCGGGAAAGCGTTCTCCAAATCCTTTTTTAGATGGTGAATTCAAAAATCCTCATCATTGGTGGTTATGGCAACATCGGTCGTATTATTGCAACTGAGTTAACGTGAGTTCGACGAAGAAATAGAGCATGAGAAAAGGCTGGGGCATATATTTGCAGTATGTCGTACCGCTTTACCTCAGCCATGTCTATCAGCTTA
>NZ_JANQOY010000092.1 GCF_028285565.1 Acaryochloris sp. IP29b_bin.148 | reverse complement strand
AAAGTGCGAACTCAACCCAGAGAAGGTTATCTCTCAGAAGCCCTACCTTATTAGCTTTTAGCCTTTCGTGTAGGAACGAATCGCACCAGCTAGAATCCCAGTTGAGGCCGCAACATTACTCTGAACCCGCAGCTCTGGCAAATTATCAATGCGCTCAGCCACCTGTCGCAACGTTTGTGATTGATCTGGAGTACTGGTTAAAACGGCGAGAGGGAGCAATCCCACCGATTCGATGAAAGGCTGTGTGGGTTGTTCCCAGAGTCGAATCACCTCAAACTCATGTCGGGTTCCCGGAATCTCAAACGCTGTTTGGAAAACATATTCTGAACGAGAGGGCGTCAGATAGATCACCCCTTGCTTCATTTCTTTTTGGGGAAAGCGGCGATAAACCCGCAGACGGTCATCAGCCATCCGATCAGCCATATTCTGGTCTGGTTCAGTCTGAAATTCGAGATGCAAAATATACGCTTCTGAATCGAGAAGAATCAGCGCATCTGCACGAATGGGTTCAAGTGAAAGTTCAGAAGAGCTGAGCTGCGTAAGCAGGATGGGTTCACCGAGAAGCCATCCTGCAAAATCACTGAAAAAGCTCTCTGTAAGGAACTTACAGGTGGAGTCAAACATCCCGGAATTATATCAGCCCTACCAAAGTCATATTCCTTATGAATTAGGTGCAAGGCTAGGGTAAAAACACTAGGGAATAGGGCCACCTGCAAAGCAGCCCTATTCATTTAAATGCATTTTGAATGGTATTCAGCAGTTTCAATTACTATTGGAGCCAATAGGCCGTTATTATTCCGCAGAGACGTCTAGAAGCTGGATCTCGACATTGAGGGCAGGTTCTGAAGTACCATAGTCGGGATGAGTTGCGATCGCACTGAATTGATCGCCCGGTTGCACATCGGTGAGGGTGGCTGTAAATCGTCCCTCCTCATCCGCCGTCACTGACATCATCGGCTTGCTCAAAGGCCCTTGCAAGTCGCCTTGTTCTAGCACTTGATACAGGACAACCTCTGCGCCTGGATCCGCCTTACCATCCAGATGCACTTGACCGTCCATCCAGTAGAACACGGAGCTAAAAAATTGTGGGGTGTTAATGCCACGATTAGCCGTATCTCGCTGGCGCTGATCCGAATTACGAGGGGGATTGGGACCATCACCGATTTGATAATCTTGGACCCTCGTGCTGGAGCGGGCCGCTAAATCAACCGAATTAATCGACAGACGAGAGAACCGATCCAGAAAACGATTATCGCGGGCAATCAGATCAATACTGAGCCCTTTAAGATTGGCAAACTGGTTCTCTTGGATAATATTGCGATTACTGGTGGGATAGGCCGTCACCAAAACCCCTGGACCGGGTTGATCTTGAATCGTATTACCGATCACTTGATGGTCATCGCCCATCAAGACGACCGCAGCCCGACGGAACCGTTGACCATTGCCCACGATCTGATTGTCCTTGATTTGAATCGCACCCTCTGGTCTATACAGATAAATACCGCTACCAGCATTATTCGTAATTTGATTGGCTCGGATTTGGCTACCTGCAATCCGGCCTTCTAAACGAATCGCATCGGGCATGCCTGCCACGCCATTACCTGCAATCATATTATTGGCAATTTCCGTTTGCTCAGCTCGAACACTGGTAATCACGGCACTACTGTCATGATTAGCAATACGGTTATTGAGAATGCGGGTACCCACAGCGTTATAAATGGAAACCCCAAAAGCAGAGCGGGGCGCTTGCACATCCATCCCCTCTGGAGAAAGCCCCAGCCAATTGGCCTCAATCACAACCCCTTGAGGCGGAATATCCTGCTCATCTTCATAGGGATAGGTGACTTCGGGATTATCTTCTTCCCGATGCTTCTCTGGCACGAGACGATGGGCAATAAAGATATCGGCAGGCGGTGTGGTGGCCGTGGTTTGATGCTGAGCGGTAAACCCGTAAAAGCTTAGCCCTTTCACCTGTACCTGGTCTGCGGCAATGGTGAGACCACGAAAGACTTCCACATCCTCAGCGGCAGTCAGCGCCACTACAGGGGCAGGAACACTCCCCTTATCAGCAACATAGCCTGTTTGGCTCGTGCCATCCACCACTAACCCCGGTTGTAAAATCGTCGGTAAGAGTGCCCGCAGACGGATGGTGGTTTGGTCGCTAGGCAGGTCGAACTCGATCCGGCTATGCTCTAGGCTAGGCGTAATTTGGGCCTGCTCAGCTGCACTCAGATCCGCCTTGTTCAGGGTGCCGTTGGTGAGTGCGATCGCTTCTCGCAACGTCAGCGCCTCATCTGCACGGATTTTACCGTCCAGATTGCTATTGACCACCACCCGCACAGATGAAGGATTAGGGGTTTGAGCATGGGCAACACGGGATAAGCCGAGGCCGGAACAGGTGACCAGGGAAACCAAAGCGGCCCAGGCCATAACGGTTCTACCCGAAAGACTGGATCGTCGGAGATCAGATTGAAGTGTACTGCGGAAAGACATGTTTCCTTCTCGATAATCACTCATGGGGAATCAATGGAGCAGTGGGTCAAGGTGTCCTTAAGACTAGTCCTTCGGCGAAGGACTAGAGGACGTTTGTTGTGAAACAGGAACAGTGGATTTGCGGTTCACCTTCGTCTTGGCCTGTTGGGCATTATCTTTCCCTTTATCCGCTGTGGTAGAAGACTCCTGTTGTTGAGGAGGAGCCACTTCATTACCAAACCCAAAATCCTTAAACAAGTTATTATCTAACTTCAGAGTGATGCCAAAGAACGGACCACTTGCCGACCGCGAGTTGCCTAAGTCGCGATCGCTCACATCACCAAAGGCATACCCCGCTGCCAACCGTACATTGGGGTTGAGGTAATAGCCCACTTCAGCAGAAGCCCCAACCTCATTGAAACCTGTGCTGTTTTGGCGAATCCAACGCACCTCGCCGCCAATATCCCAGCGGTAGCCTAGGCGATAGGTGGCTCGGAGTTGGGCCAGGGAAATGCTGCTGGTTCCTACCAAATCTTGAGCCAGGAAGGATTTGCTATGTCGCCAAGCGAACTTACCGTAGAGTTCCCAGCGCCAGTTCGGTGCATAGATCGCTTCTGCCGCTAGTAAATGATCCACACTGCCTGTCCCACTCCCAAACAAAATTGTGTCGGGAATCGTTGCCGGATTTTCACGGTATTCGTAGCGCAATAAAGCATTAAGCTTATCGCTGTCAGGATTACGATAGGCCAGCCCCAATTTCACATCCCGGCTGGTGCCGAGAGCCGACAGGGTCTGATTAGAGGCACTGGCTTGCTGATACTGAGCCAGCACCGTCAGGTCTCGAGTAGCGCGTCCAAGCGCATTGGCCGTCAGCACAGTATTGGAGCCTGTGGAGGTATCGCTATACTCAAATCGAGCACTCGCTTGAAAATCCGGGTTGTTGGTATAGGCCAAACCGACGCTAAAGCTGTTCCCAGAGGTGAGTCCTAAGGCAGAGGCACCAGCCCCAACAGCAAAGGGTTGGGCAATTTGCTGGCTGGCTGCGGTTCGTCTTAAGGAGTTATTAAAGACATGCTCGTAAGAAAAGTCTGCACGTAGCCCCGGCGCAATCGTTAAACCCTGATCAATCCCAAAATAGCCTGCCATGCCGAACCCTTCCGTCATCGCGAGCGATCCTCGGAGGGTGGTATCGGTGGAGAAAGTATGTTGACCCGTGATGTCAAGGCTGGTGATCAGGTCATCTTCAAACTCGCCCCCCGTGAGGTAGGTATTATTCAAGCCCACCACAATACCGGGATGCACCTGCCATTCCAAACCTACTAAGGTGCGATTGGGATAGAGCGGATCCACATCTGACGATAGGGTCAGGTCATTCTGAGCCCGCAAGGTGAGGTTTCTAGTTAGAGGAACCGTTAGCGAACTGCGAAGCTGATCAGAATTCGTGGTTTTGCCCGTGATTCGATCCGTGCGATCGCGGTGGACGTAATCTAATCCCACATCCGCTGGACCAATTCGCTGCTGAATCCCGGCGGTGATCGTGGTCAAAGAGTTATCCACCACGCTGCCAGGAGTGGGGGCAAAACCGGGTTGAATCAGCGCTTCAAAATCATCCAAAGGCCGAGGTGCAACTCCAAAGTTATCTTCGTGGTCATAACTGGCCCGCAATCGTGTATTTTTGGCAACGGTCGCTAGAATCTCAGCGCCGTAGCGCGTTTGGCCGGGGACAAAGCTCGTAGTGGCGTTGTTAGAGAATCCTTCATCCGCCCATTTGAAGTAAGCTCGACCCGTTAAATTCTCAATGGGATTGGCTTCTACCTCTACTCGGTAGGCGTTCCCACTGACCCCCTGAGTGAAATCCAGAGAATTATTGGAGTGGGCATATTCGGCAATCAGGCGATTATTCTTGCCAAAGGAAACGAGGGCATCGGCACCGTACAGTTCAAAGTCTTGGCTGCCTCGGTCTTCACGGAAATAGGTGGCACCAATCCAGCTCTCTTGATCCAGCGTTCGTGAAAAGGTGTACTGGGCGCGTCCTGCGATTGTATCGGTATCAGCATTCTCCCCTTCAAACTGGTAAGTGGTGACAATGCGGCGAACTAAGACATATCCTTGTTCATCGACATCGGTTCTGAGAATAGGACGCTCAAACTTTAAAGTGCCGCGATCATAATCGATCTGATAGTCTGCGCCCCGAGTCAGACGCTCGCGCTTAAGGACCGTACCTGGACGGTTGAGCTCTTCCAACTCCAAGAAAACTTGTTCACTCCCAGGAATCAGTAATCGACGAGAGAGGAAATAAAACCCACTGGTGCCATCGGGCGCAATGGTGTCCCGTTGAAACCCGTCATTGTTGTTCCCATAGGCCGCCGTCAGTTGCAGGTTACCAATATTGAAATTGCCTTTGAACCCATGCAGCGTCCGATTCGTTGCTGTAAACAACTGAGAGGAGCGGGAAAATTCCTCGGTATGGTAATCGCCCCACATAAAGTAATCACTACCCGCACCGGGAACAGGGGAGGTCCGTTCGAGTCGGACAAAGATATTGTCAGTGGAAGGTGCCGTCACATCCGTAATGGAGTTATCACCGTAGGTAGTGTAATTGTTGTAGTCACAATCCGAGCCCGATGCTTTGAACAGGCTGGCTTCCCCAGTACAGTCTTCGTTAAGGGGGCGCTCACTATTGTAGGCTCCAGTTAATAACCAATCGCCAATTGAGGTAATACCAAAGGCTTGGGACCGAACATCTACGTCATAACTATTATCCTGATCCAAGGGCAGAAACTCGCGGAAACTATCATAGAAGTCTGTGCCTCGACGGCCAATTCGAACATCGACAACTCCTGTTAATAAACCAGAAGGACGAATCGGTGTAGCAAATTGAAACTGGTGAAAGGCCTCTAGATCACTCGCGGTTGCCCGAATGCGGACTAAACCCGCATTAATGCTGGACTGTAAATCAGCGGTAAATTGACCATCAATCGCTTCCACCTGAAAACCAGGAACATCGGGTTTACTATCAGCACCAACGAACTCTCCGTCCGTGGCTTCCAGTGTCACCGTGGCATCCCAATTAGACTGGTTGCCATTTTCATCTAGTAGGAATCCTTGAACCTTAGCCGTAGAACGACCATCCGCGGGAACTTTGCTTTCAGCCGTCTGCACTTTCAGCTGAGCGGGTTCTCCGGGCACTTCGACCTGGATACTGGTAGCTGCCGCTTGGCCAACTTCATTCACACTAATGGTGTTAACACCAGAGCTAAGAATAACCCCGTACCAGGTTTGGCGGACCCGCTGAGTCTCAGAGTTGGTCGCGGTTCGACCCACTTGGGCTTTATCTACAGCCTTGCCATTAACACGAAGCTCAACGGATTGATCAGTACCATATTCAATAATGACGGTGACAGCAGGTTTATCCACAACCGAGCCAGTTACCGGTGTCAGGATAGAAATACCTGAGGCATTAGGAGCAACAGGAGTGCTCTCAGACTCCTGGGTAACAGGAGAAGCTTGAGGTTGTTCAATAATGTCCTGTGTCTGAATGATCTTAGAAGAAACGACCTCTTGAGCTAGGCTCCGTGGGGGAGCGACCTCAGCCAACTTATCCGCCTCAACGGGCTGGGCTGTTTTTTCGGTCGTAACCGCTTGACGAGTCTTAGTGGCTGCTTGAGCTACCTCTGGACTGACCACTTCCGGCACAGCCTTAGCAGCCGTGGGGGCCTCCTGGGCAGATGGGGTTGTTGGCAATACCGCCTCTGACTTCTCTGCAGCCGGAGCTTCCACTGTCTGAGCGGGAGCATCTATTGCTGCAGATTCTGCTTCTGATATAGGCTCTGCTTCCGACACCTCGTTGGTGAGCTGTTCTCGCCGCTGAGTTTTTTCTGCAAGCGCCTGAGCATTAACAAGGTTCGGTGTGAATGTTACGCTGCTAGCGATTAGTCCAAAAAGACTAGCCTGAAATATTTGAGTATAGCGTTTCATTATTTGGCCTCCTCTTGGAATGTGGGAGTAACGCCAAAATTCATGCGGACCGTGCCACCAGGTGAAAGCCGGACTAGCCGCGAGGGGCTATTTCGCTCTGCAAAGTGTAAGTTGGGCGCTAAGGTATAGCCTGGTAGAGTCGTTAAATCTAAAGCGCCAGTGCGAGCACCAGGGAGCACGCATTTGACATGGAATAAGCCATTTTCATCTGTAGTAATTCGGTTGCCATCATCCATCCACACCACGGCGTTGGGGATACCCGGCTCTCCGAGCTGTTGTTCACCATCAAAGTTTTTGTCTACAAACACCCGGCCTAAAACGTTGCCGCAATCCGTGAGAATGCCAGGGTTGACCCGAACCCGATGCACTGCAGGACCATCCCGAACCTCTAGGTCATTGTCGACTCGGGCTCCTTCAACGGTTGCCGAGTTTCTGCCATCCCCTCTAATTGCATCTGGGGTCAATTGGGCGGCATAAGCAATATTGAGAACCCCCTCTCTGGGCAGGACTGCATTGGTTCTTAAGGTTAAATTCAGTCCCTCTCCTTCCACTGAAATGGGAACAGCTGTCTCACTGATGATGCCTCTAACAGAGCTGGGCAGCAGTTTGAATCCAGCAGGGAGGACATCCTGAATGGTGAGTGTATCGAGGTCTCCATCAGAGCGGTTGCGAATAGTCAGTCGGTAAATGACCGTATCACCCGGGGCAGCGTTCGCGCGATCGCCAGACTTGCTAATTTCGATTTGATTGAGCTGACACAGGGTTGAGGAGAAATTAATGGCCAGTAACTGTAGGGGAATATTGTCCGCATCCCGAACTGTGGTAAATAATGTGGTGGCTGTTTCCTCAAAGTCAGTGACTGCCCCCGCAGCGATGGGCAAACCGTCTAAAGAGGTAGCCTGGTAGGTTACCAACAAGCGATTATCGGTGTCGGTGATTTGGGTCAGCCGGATCCGAACGCGACGTTGGTTATAGATAGACCCTTCCGGTGGATCGACAACCAAGATAAAGGTGCTACCCACAGAGAGCTGACCTCGCGACGGATCGAGTAGGAAGCTATAGGTTCCCTCACTTGCATTAGAAAGCGGGAAGGGATTTAGATTCGTGGTGTTGGGACTAATTCCCAAGGGAATATTATTGCCAGGGATATCAGGAACTTCAGTTGGAGTTAAAGCAATCAGGCTCCCTAGTTCAGATTGTGTCGGGCCAGCAGGGCTATACAACCCAACTGTAAATCCTGAGTAGTTATCGAGGACTTGCCCTCCACATCCTAAAATTTGTCCCCGCGGATCAGTTAGAGAAGTGTCCAGAGGCGTTTGTAAATCATTGGTCACCCCTTCAATCAGGGTGCCCCCATCACGCTGAGTAAAATAGCTGTAGCGGGCAATATTATCCAGCAAAAAGGTTTCAGGCTCTGATTCCTGGGCTATCGCGACCCCAGAGAATAGCTGTGGAAGTAATAAAGTGATAGCTGCTGCATATCGCCACGCTGCACGGGGGCGAGGTATCAACTTTTGGGGAAGTGGTCTCACGGTGGTGGACTCCTCTGGATCAGTCATTGGTAGAAAGGGAGGGGGGCAGCTAAGGTCTCTAGAGGGGGGCGCATCGGTCTAGAGAACAGCAATTAGTCGACAACTTAAGGGAAGATTTTGGGCGCACGATCCCTGTCAGGCCTTGATACACGCCTGAAAACAGCACGGTGCAGTATAGGTGAGTTAAGAAAGCAGGAAGGAGCAGCCCCTTCCTGCACAGAATTATTGGACGGTTACTTCGTAAACAGCTTGAACCTGAGCCATGGGCTGAAGTGTTTCGCTGTAGTCCCAACGGACATGGCTGTACATTTCAGCAGGAGCAGGAACCATCTTGACGGAACCATCAGGCTGAGTTTCCTCAATCATCGGCTGGGCAGAGTAAGTCTCACCACCATCGATGCTGTAGGTCAATGCTGCACCATTGGCACGAGCAGAGTCAGCAAGATAAGCAGTTTGCTCAGGAACGGGCTGAGTGACCACTAAGCTATTAGCAGGATTGTCGCCACCATTTTCACTATTTAATGTGTAGCGAATCACATCTCCAGGCTGAACGGAGACTTGCCCTTCAAGGGCTTCCCAGGAAATCACTTCTTCGCCTTCGGCGTTAATTGTGATTACTTGCTTCTCGGCACCTAAGACGAGTTTGACCTGCGGCTGCAGAATGTTTTGGACAAGGGCTTCACCCGCTTCCTGCAGGTTCGCTAAAACGGAGGTGCTGCTGACAAAGGGAACCGCAACAGCGATAGCCAATACTCCAAGGCCCAGGGATAAACGACGTTTCATGTTCAAAAAACCTCAATGCATTCTAGAACTAAAATAAGTAGGAAATAATGTGTAAGAGAGGTGGCAATGGGCAAAGCCGAGTCACTTTACCCATTGCCCCAGCGACATTAGTCAACGACGCGACGGAATTGGAACTGACCACTCTCTTGGGGGTCAACGATGCCAACGTTATTTCTGTAAGCATCAACCCTAGTCCCATCCAGTGGATCGGAAGAGATCAGGACATCGTCATTAGTCAAGTCATCACTCGTGGAGAAGTAGTCCACCGTACCTCGGTCAGCCGCAGTGTTCTGTTGGTGGGTCGTTAGTGCAGCCCAAGTGTTACCAGGCTCGCCATCTGCATTGACGGTGGCATCATTACCATCTTCAATGATTCGGAAGTCAAAAGCCGTTAAGCCAACGTTGCCAGAACCCACTTCCGGAGAAGAGATGTTTTGGTAAGAGATGCGGTACTCGATAAACTGGCCAGGCTCAATATCTTCAGTGATATTGGATGTCCAACCTTCAACCTCAGTGAATCCATCTGCTTCCAGGATGCGGGCCTGTTTCACTAACTCCATAAAGCCGGTGTACACTCGGTTAATGGTGATGTTGTTAGTGGTTTCGTCAATGAATCCACGAGTACCAGGGGAACCTGGAGTACCATCTCCATCATTCTCAGGATCGTCATCAGGGAAGGCGACGATAGGAATTGGGATCTCATCTAGTGGTGTGACTGTGCCGCCTGGAAGCTCTACTGTGACGTTATAGTTCTCGATTTCACCTGCATCGAGTTGTCCAACATTAACAGGAGCGTTACCAACGACAGTTGGATCGAGTTCAAAGATCGTGCCGTTATAGATGTAAACAGCTTGTTGCTCATCTCCATCTGTAGCATCAAGATCGCCATCCTGATCGGGGTCATAATCAATGGTAACCCTGGTCCCATTAGGAATGTCACTATTTTCACCGTACAGCCCTTCTAAAGCACTCTCATCATTATCTTGAGCCTGCGTTGGTGAAATGGGCTCGATAGTGACGTCCTGGATAAAGCCACTGGTGTTGGGATTCTGAACCGTGTTTGAAAATAGAACAGGTTCTAAGAATGCGCCATTTGTACCCGGTGCCGGAATTAGATCATCGTCATCTAAACCTGCTGGAACATCTGTTGAGAGGTTCGTGAAGTCATCATTGCTATCTGTAGGACCAATAGCAGCAGGATCACCATTGGGGCCATTGGATAGTTCGTCTGGACCTGCAGAGATTCCAATATTGACGACATTGTCCTCACCTTTGGGGCCTTCACCAGTGTTGTCACCGTCTATGTCAGTTCCATCTTCAGAGGGGTCGGCAACACCGTCGTCCTCGTTAGGATCATAGTTGGTGCCTGTAGGATTGGGATCTGCGTTAGGACCTGTCTCCGCTGGGGGTGTCCCATCATCATTGAAGTTGTTGGGATTGCTGTCACCCGATTCATCGTAAACAATCTCAGCATTTGGATCGCCATCGGTTGTACCAAAGGCCTGAGCAATGTTGGCAACCTGGCCACCTGCTGGATTTAGATCATCCGTGATCACCGTGAAATTGAGAGCTGGAGAAGTTGTACCCGGTGCAAGGGTGGCATTAGCAGTAAAGATAAAACCAATCCGGGTTACGGCACCAACACCACCCGCATCAGCTACATCTGTATACCAATCCGCAGCAAGAGCAGGGGTTGCATTAACCCCCGTCAAATCATCGCTCGTGTAAACTGGAATCCAGCCACCAGACCCCGTAGGCTCAGCATTCAAGCTTGTGCCCTCAGGAATAGCATCTGAGACTAAAATATGAGTGGCTGTAGTGTCATTGACTGAAATAGATGTACCAGCCAAGTCTGCAGGTTCAAAGGCAGCATTGGGAGATGTATCTTCTACCGTCAGGCTCAAGCCATAGGTAATTAAGTCATCATCTGCATCAGCAGTGTCACCGGGTGCTAAAGAAGCGACCTTTTCAACTTGAGCTAAGGCTACAGGTGTTTCAGAACTGGCAAAAGGAATACTCTGGCCAGCAGCCGCTTCACGTTCACCATTAACAGGAGTCTCAGGACCAAAGTTAACGGTACGCAAGTCAATGTCTAAGGGTGTTGTGTCACCATTGATGGGATCGTTGTCGTCGGGTTGGTTCTGGCTATTCCCTTCACCAGTGTTATCCCCAGTATCACCCAAGGTTACGCCAACAGGATCATTTGCTCGGGTACCCGCAGCAGGGGTACCGATGACTCGAACTGTAATAAAATCATCTGCGGGCCAAGCTGTAAGTGGGTCGGTATCAGGATCAAAGCCCAGATCAGCTACGAGCTGTTGTGGATCATCACCAGGATTAATTGTGCCAATGAGGTTGCCAGCACTATCATAAACTTCGATAGCTGTGACAGTAAAGTTTTCAGTCTTTGAGTTAGCAGGGTCGTTTAAGTCATCTACGCCAGGGATAGAGATGTCTGTGTCTGCATTACCAACGTTAGTAACTTGAAAGTCATATTCAAGAACGTCACCCGCTTGAACTGCGCCGCCATCCAGATCGTTAAAACCTGAAGGCTGAACGGTTAAACCTGCAACTTCAGCAACTTCAATACTGACAGTATTGGATGTTGCTTCAATGTCAGTCCCATTGCCGTCATTATAAGTAGCAGTGGCAGTGTTAGAGATATTGCTGCCAGCAGGGGTTCCAGCCGCGAAGGCAGGAAGAAGAGGCTGGAGAAGACCACCGGCTAAAAGAGCGGCAATGGCCAGAGGGCCAGCCTTCCTTGGGAGTCTTTGGGACTTTGGTGTATCGTGAGTCATAGATGTCGTCTTTAGAGTTCTTGTAGTAATGGACAAAAGGAAGATAGACATCTTCCGGCAGAGATTGAGTTGTCATTGACCTGCCATGAGCAAGGTCTTGGTCCTTTAGTTTTGAGCTGGACCCTCAAAACTGAAGGGGGAATGGCTCAGTCTCTGCCTTTATCTCTAGAAGAGATGTAAAGAGCCGAGAGCTTAAGCCGGAGAGCTGATTCGTAATGGCTAACGGTTAAAACTCTTGGTGTCTAAAAAAAATGCAATTCGCCTCACCAGCGCACATATTGTTTGTCAACTTACCTAATCAGTCTAGATGTAGTATTCCCGATATGTAATCCGAAATGACACCTAAATCACGTCCACTAAACGCCAAAAATCCGGCATCCTCCTCCTAAGCTATTCCTGCAAAATATACTGACCAAAACGCCTTTTTTTATATAAGTATTTAGCAGAATTTTCTTAAAAAAAACCATGAAGCCATTCTCCCAAGAGGCTTTCAGGCCCAGCAATCAAGCTTAGCGCGACTATTTTAGTATGAACCAAAATCATCTTTAGCAACAAGACTTCTCAATTTAGATATATTCGAATATATACACTAAGCAGAACTATCAGTATTTATACAGAGGAGATCATAAATTACTCAACAATGGATTTATAGGCTTAGTTTTATGGATGGATAAAAAAGAGCAATATCAGTAAGATTACGGATGTCTTTGTCTTTGTATAATTTCTATAAATCTCTATAGTTACCTTAGAGTGGAAATTTTAGCCATTGTTACATTAAAGACTTGTCCTTGATACTGTAGTCTTTGGGATTGCTTGGATCGACTTCCACCATCCAGCTATAGTTATTGCTAGCTAGACCAAAGGGGTTCCCCCGGCCATAGACCCTATCTTCTATTCATTCAAAGGGGGTATAAGAAGGGGAAAAGGACGATCCATCTGCCATCACTGGATCAGGAACTTGGTCTTAGAAATTTTCCTCAGCACTTAATATTGTTCTCCAATGCGTGGTGCCCCCTGCACAATTTTGGAAGGTACCAATAATGCGACTGCCTCAGTTATCGTCATAGCCCCGTTTGTTGACCTTGGTAAATACTGCCACTCCCGGTCCCGTAGCCTTTAAATAGCGGCCATCTTCTAACCCAGACATTCCGGTGATCTGCCGATCTTGGGGCGCAGACTGGTGCCCCCATTTACCCTTTTGAGACTGGATAGCAATCACCCCAATGCTCTGATCCATCAGTCCTTCTTATGGCATCGCTCCAATCTGGTGCTTTAGCAGATCATTGGCTAATAGGGCAAAGGCATTAATCTACCCTTGGCGTTGGCGCAGAGCAAATCGAACTTGATCGAAAGTCATTATTGTAGCCAAACCGAGAGTCCCCAACCTTTTCTCCCCAGGCGGCAATGGTTTCATAGGTATAGCCTTCTGACAGAACTAAGTCATCTATAACCTGAAAGGTGTTGTAGGTCTCTATTTGCTGTTCGGGCGAGAATCCTTCGATCCCTAATGGAATCGGCACCTGAACTGACTTGAAGGGGAGAGTGACTTTAGGTGACTGACGAGGCTGGCTACCAGTGGCGTTACAAGCAGCCCGACGGGTAGCTGCCCCTATACAAACAGAAATTCTCTGCGACTGATGGACATAGATCGTAGTTATGCCTGACCTTTATTCCAGAGGCTACATTAAATAATTTAAGAAAAAGGAATGATGCGATCGCAGGTAGAACATCTAGTCGATATCAATCTCTCCATCAAGGCCAAGGTTAATTAGGAAGTAAAGCCAGGATTAAACCCTAAAGAAGATGATCTAAGCACAAGAAAAGAGTATGTTATCAGTATCCTATAGGTGTCCTCCTAAGAAGACGTCAGGGAATCATCACTCTAATCCGCTGTTGATAGGTTTGGATGACATAAAATAACCAGCCCTGCCTTTTCCTATGACCAACGGTTGGGTTCCATTTACTCTTTGTCATTCCCTGTTGATTCAGATTAAGAGTGATCAAAAAAGACACAATATGGGCTTATCACACCCCTCACTACAAAAGTTTCCTACCGCGCTTTGACCGATTAGCCGTTATCAGCGCCCTATCGAATAGGATGGTGTCCCTTTCTCTACAGCGCCTCAAGAACCAACAGACCTATTCATCTCCCCTAAGCAAAACTCAAAGAATTTTTTATTCTCAAAAGAAGCTTAGCAAACTCAAAAAAGTATTTTCTGATACAGAAATAATCCTCGACTATATAGTCGAGGATTTTGACCATATGGAAAATATAAGATCTTAGATCGCCTCTAAATATATCATCTCGCGAAGGATTGATCGCGGCATAGAATACATTGTTTTTAGACAATTAAAATTTTGCTCTTTAGGAACAACCTTCTCTTCTTAAAGCGTAAACTTCCCTTTTTTATCGTTGAATTTAATGTTATTTCTCTTCCGAGCTGGATATGAATCACAGACAAAGGATACATCAGTTTTGATCTATTCTTCTCTAACAGACATGCAGTCAACGGGGTCTTATCTGCTTTTCGTGATTAGTTCCGACTTGAAGGGGGATATGGCACTCTGAAGTATAAATATTTAGACGGACGTAGCGACAGACCAATGGCAAACTTGGATGACAAAGTCACTGTTCGGGAAGCCTATCTTGCTATGTTCGAATATCTGCGTTGCTACTACGAGCATGGCAAAAGCGACGAAATCGGTGGTATGTTGGGTGACCTTTCGTTGCTACAGGACGGTGAGAGTGCTGATCCTGCAGTTATGTCAGACTTTTTGCTGGCAATGGAGACTGTCCTGCAGGCAGAAGGTGAGGGTGGTTACAATGCAGCAGACCTAAAGTTGTTATGATCTAGCTCAATAGCACTATCCTCCCATCTCTGTATTCCGTATCCAAAACTCCAGACGCAAGCTGTATCACTCGCCATTAGAGCGCGTTCATGAAAGATCCTGATGCAGACTATTGCGATCGCATCACCGTAGAAAGGAGTGATCTTAGGTAGGCTTGATCGATCGCTAGTGAGCAATCGCTAGAATAATAAGAGCTGTCGTTCTCTGATATATCTCTCTGATTCATCTGCCCGGGTGGAATAAACTTTTTTGCCAATGGATATATTTGGTGCATGATGTAAAAGGCTGAAAGCATCTTCTTTAAGCCTCCAATCGTCTTTTCAGTGTGCACAGAGGTGATCTGTACAACATATTGAAGCAGGTTGGCTGAGAGAAGAGAGTATTCAGCTTTCTTGTTGCTGCCTGATTTAGCTACAATCGCGGTTATGCATGCAACTTGGCAATCTTATCTAGGGAACAACCATGAGCGTAACGGCTATCGCTGCAATTGTTGGCGGTTTAGTGCTGTTAGTTGTTGGGGCAGAAGCTCTGGTTCGAGGTGCTTCTCGTTTAGCAACAATGGTTGGTCTCTCTCCCTTAATCATTGGCCTCACGATTGTGGCTTATGGGACCAGTGCTCCTGAGATGGCAGTCAGTGTCAAATCTAGTCTGATTGGCCAAGGTGACATTTCCCTCGGAAACGTGATTGGCAGCAATATTTTCAATATTCTGCTGATTCTAGGGTTATCCTCCCTAATTACGCCGCTGCTCGTTGCCCAACAATTGGTACGCCTAGATGTCCCCATTATGATCGGGGTCTCTACCCTGATGCTGCTATTCAGTTGGGATGGGGTCTTAGGGCGATCAGATGGCGTAATTTTATTCTTGGGGGGAATCATTTACACCCTCTTTTTGATTTATCAAGGTCGGCGGGAACATAACGAAGACGTCCAAGCCGAATATGCCAATGAATATGGAAAACCGATACAACCATCTGGACCAGCCCTCATCGCGAACTTTAGCTATATCGTTGTAGGAGCAGTGCTCTTAGTTTCAGGTTCCCATTGGTTAGTGGATGGATCAGTGCGTATCGCTAAATCCTTGGGAATATCTGAATTAATTATTGGCTTAACCATTATTTCTGTGGGAACGTCATTGCCAGAGCTAGCCACATCTGTTGTGGCTAGCTTCCGCGGAGAGCGTGATATTGCAGTTGGCAATGTGATCGGCAGTAATATTTTCAATATTTTGACGGCTCTGGGCTTAGCAAGCATGCTGGCACCTGGTGGTATTGCCGTCACCAATGCAGCCCGCTCCTTTGATATCCCGATTATGATTGCAGCAGCAGTGGCTTGTCTTCCCATTTTCGCCACAGGCAATGTGATTTCTCGTTGGGAAGGCATTCTATTTCTAATTTATTACATGGCTTATAACAGCTATTTAGTCCTGAATACCATGCATCACGAAGGCATTAGTGTGTTAACTACTATTGTCAGTACCTTTATCGCACCGTTGACGGCCATTACCTTCGCCATTATTACCTTTAGAACGGTTCGGCACCAACGAAACAAAAAGCCCTAGGGCAACTTGCCCCGCGAATGCTTCAAAATGCCCACAAACCCAGCTTTATCCAGCAACTCTTGCCCCTGATGACTGAGTAATAACTGAGCATAGGCGTTTCCAGGGTTTTCTGTTTCACCCGCCTTATAGATCACATAGAGTTGATGGGTTAAAGGATATTGCTGAGTGATAAATGCCTGTGCATTGATGCGATTCCGTTGGTTCGGACAGTTAGTAGATGAGACATAAGGCGCTTGATAGGGGGAGATCCAGGGTTGATCGTCCTCAGCAATCGCCAAGGGCTTAATGGAGCACTGAGGAATAATTTCCGCTGCAGAGCCAAAGAAAATGCCGCCAGGACTAGCGGCTAATTGTCTCAGCGATTCAGTCATCGTCGGCAAGAACTCCAAACTTCGACCATAGGACTTTCCCTTCATCACCTGCTCCAAAAACAGGTCTACCGTTTCCTCGGCTTGAACCGACAGGGAGTATGGTTGAATCTTGAGGTTCGGTCCGCCCAGCTGCTGCCAGTTGGTTACCTGGCCCTGATAGATTTTGGCCAGATCCGACAATGTTAATCCCTTGATAGGAAGACTGGGATGCACTGCGATCGCAATACCATCCATCGCCACAGGAGTTTGTTGCAGGTTATAGCCTTTTTCCTGGGCACGCTGGATCTCAGCAGGACGAAGCGGACGACCCGACTGCACAAAGCTGAGCTTGTCCTGAAGCAATAACTCAATCGCTGTGGTCGAATTCACCGCTTTGTCCACAGGCTGCACATAGCTCAACTGATATTCCCGCCGTTCCGCTTGAATCGCAGAGTCGACCACCAGTCGAATCGGTGACCAATCCGGACTACCACTATATTTAAATCGACCTAAGGGCACCTCTGGCACTTGGGCAAATAGGGAATACTTAGAGAGTTGCTGACCTGGAAGCGGTTGAGACTGATCGGTCAAGGATTCTGGCTGTTGCAGATTTCGCAATAAACCAAAGCCCAACAACCCTAAAGACCAAATCAGACCCACTGCAATCATGCCCGGCAAGGCAAGATTTGCATACGTCTTAGACTTGTTAGAACGGTTCATGGAGTATGTCCAATAAATTCCTGCAGTGCTGAGTACAGGAATAAACAGTATTTATCTTTAGCCAGTATTATCCCATCCTCATCTCAAGATTTTTCAAGCCCCAATCATATTCCCTATCCAACCGCAAATTCACAATCAGGTCGGGGGGAAGAATATTAGTGAGGTGTCTGGTTCGAATCTGCTTAAGCCAAGTCTGAAAAATAATCAAATGGTGACTTAAGCCCAAAAAAATATAATTTTCTCAGAGAAATACATTTCCCCAGGTTATCCCCAGACTTTCCACAAGTTATTCCCCAGTTTTCCACAGGTTATCCTCCGTTTTCCACAGGTAATGAATGAGTCTAAAAGCCCTTGGCATCGTTTTGGGGATTTTGACTAAAACCAGAGATTTCCCCAGGCATATATAAAGTTATGAAACAAAAATCGACCAAAACCCCTAATAATTCGTTTCCTATTTAATTTTTTCTTAAGATTCTTCTCGGCGGTGAACCATTGACAACCCCACCCCCACATAGCGCACAATGAGTCGGCCAACGTAATTTGGGTGTTCTCAACCGTGGAAGAGGGCAGATTTCGTGCACCCAAAGCAGGGCTAGTCCACTACATACCGCCAAGACTGATGAATATGAACGCAACCATTAGCATTCTTGCTGAAATTCCCGAAGAACTCCATCAAACCTTGAAAGGTTACTTGGAATCTCATCCAGACTGGGACCAAGATCGAGTCTTTTCCGCAGCGCTGTCTTTGTTCTTGTTACAGAATGGCGAAGGCGATCGCCGCGCTGCGCGTGTCTATTTAGATACGTTATTTCATCGCTCTGCTAGCTAGCCTTTCGACAGGATAGATCGAGCATCTGGACTGAGCGACCTCTGATCCCATGTCTTAGATCATGGGGGTTGATGGATAACGATACAGGCTAGATGCAAGCGCATTCCGAGTGTTATAGATTTTAGATTGCTTAACTTGTTCGGGGACAGTTTGCTGAAATAATAGGGGCGGATACGGTCAAATATCCTTTGAGGATTCCCTCAGACTAACTGCAACCTCTGGTCCTTTGTGAGCTTGACTCTCGGAAATGTATGGTAAAACTTCGTTCTGTCTTTCTGCTGTTATTTGCCAGTGTTCTTGCCCTCTTTCTGTGTGGGGGAATGGCTTGGGCGCTTGAGTCTGAACCAGCCTCGCCTCAACCTGAGCCAGAATTAGGACCTGCTTCCGCCCATTTCATCCCCAATACCGCGCCGTTAATGGTGTCCTTGAGCGGCTCATCCAGTTCCTTTAAACCCCTTGAGAATGAGACGACGGGAACCGCAGCCCAGTGGTCAGAGATTCCAGCGCTCTTGCTAGCCAGTGCAGGGATGGATTACCAAAAAGATATCCGTTCCTGGGGCAGTGACGAGATGACCTTTGCCTTGACCAACGTGGAGCGAGATCAGCCGGGTTATCTATTGGTGGTCAAAACCCGCAATAGTCGAGATGCAGATGCGTTTTTAGAACGGTTTTGGCAACAGCAGGCAGAAACCGGAGAAACCATCCGTTTTGAGCGTTATGCTGGGGTCGATCTGATTTCCGCACGGGTGTCTTCCAGTTTAGCTGCGGCCCAAACATCCCAACTCCCTAGTCTGTTTAAGCCCATTCGCTCGCTAGCGACCGCCAAAGTTGAAGATCGTTTTGTTCTCGTCACCAATCAACGTCAGGTCTTGCAGCAGGCGGTGGATACCCTCAAAAAGCCTGACTCACAACTCGCCAAACAGGCTGATTACCAAAAAGCGATCGCAACCCTGACTCAAAAGCAGCAGTCCAGTCTGGCCTACGTCAATTTAGAACAGCTGATTCCTGCCCTATCGGGTCAGTCATCGACAACACCCTCCACCTACCGCAGTTTGGGGGTCGCCTTGGGTGAATATCGACAAGGGCTACTGGCTGAAACGGCTCTGATTGCCAATCCTGATCGGCCACTGCCACCCGTACAGACCCATCCACTCGATCCCACCCCCGCACTCAGCTACTTCCCAGGCAATAGCCCCTTAGTGGTTTCTGGCTCAAATTTAGGCCAGCTCTGGTCGCAAATCAACCAGGATTTACAGGGGTACCCAGGCATCCAGTCTTGGGTTGAACACACCCTCGCTGATTGGGGGAAAGAACGAGGTGTCAAGCTCACCAGCAAGATTTTTCCACGGGTTGATGGTTCCTATACTTGGGCGCTGTTACCAGAGTCCTTATCCCCCGCGCTATCCACTCCACCCCGATCTGGCGCTGATTGGCTGTTTGCCTATGAACAAACCAATAGCGATCAAGCCCAGCAGTTGCAAAACTATTTAAGTGAGGTGGCCAGCCAACAAGATTTAGGCACCAGCCCCTTCGAGCTGGCCGGAAAGAAAGTCTATGCCTGGACCCGGCTAGTGTCCCAAAATATGGATAGCCCGGGGAGTCCCCTTACCTTTAAAACCGAAGTCACAGGCGCTTATGCCAATCTGGATAACCAGAAGGTCTTAGCCAGTTCTCCTGAAGCGCTAGGACTGGCGCTAGATGCCGGGAATAGTGCCTTGAGCAATCAACGTTCGTTTCAGGATGCGATCGCCCCCTTCGAACAACCGAACCAAGGGGTTTTATACCTAGATTGGCCCGTGATGCGCCCCATCTTGAAAAAAAACTTACCTGTAATTTCAAAACTCGAAACCAACGCCCAAACCCTATTTAGCAAGCTGCGTACCCTATCCATTAGCAGTTACGGCGAAACTCCTGACGTCCAACATAGTCAGTGGTACTTACGGTTTGGCTAAGGGCTTAAAGGGACTTTCGTCGAAAAAAACTGTCACATCTACTACACCACCCGCCGTAGTTCAGCCTCTAAGCTGAGACCAATTCGGTGGAACCGAACCTTATACTACGGTTTTCCAATGGGGATTAGGAGAATAAAAAGGTAGAATGTTCGTACCCAATTCGCAAGAGGTTGGCACCTATTATATGGATCCATGCATTGTCACCCCTGAACAGCATCCCCTAGATTTAGATTTTTTAAATCACAAGTTTGACTCAGCTCATCCCAAAAGTATCTTGACCTGGTGTCTAGACAATATTCCGGAAGGATTGGTCCAAAGTACAGCCTTCGGTGCCAGCGGTATGGTGATCTTGGATTTTCTCTACCAAGACCTCAATCCAGAACCTGCCATTCCCGTTTTATTTTTGGATACGCTCCATCATTTTCCAGAAACCCTCCAACTGGCCGAGGATGCCAAGGCGCATTATGATTTAGACCTGCATATCTTCCGCCCTCAAGGTATAGACTCTCGGACTGCCTTTGCCGAAAAATATGGTGACCAGCTGTGGGAACACGATATAGAACAGTTCCATCAGCTCACTAAAGTTGAACCGCTACAGCAAGGACTACACACTCTCAACGTAACGTCTTGGATTACCGGCCGCCGACGGGATCAGGCCTCTAGTCGAGCTAAAATGCCCATCTTTGAACTCGATCTCCAAGGACGCCTCAAGATCAACCCGCTTGCGAACTGGACTTACAAAGCCGTCTGGAGTTACCTCGTCAGTCATCAAGTTCTATACAATCCGCTCTATGACCAGGGGTATGCCAGTATTGGCGACGAACCCTTAACCACCACTACAAAAACTGGGGAAGAAGAACGGGCTGGACGTTGGCGAGGGACAGCCCGCGTGGAATGTGGAATGCATGTCTGACCTGGGTTCTACTGCCACGGTTAAAGTAACGGTGAAGCTTTTTGCCGCTTACCAAGACGTAGTCGGCTCACCTGAACTCGATCTAGAGCTGCCAGCTGGTTCCACCGCCCAACAAGTCGGTGAGTATTTCTGGACCCATTACCCAAGGCTAGACTCCCTCAAATCAATCACCCACTTTGGCGTTAATCTGGATTTTGTCCCTGCCAATACGCCCTTACAATCTGGCGATGAAGTGGTATTAATTCCACCTGTAAGCGGTGGCTAATTTCCCAACCGACACACCTCATTTGCTCCAATACCTCCTATTCGCAATATCTTCTGGGTGCTGAGCTGTATTCAGGAAATTCTCACATAGAGTGCTTATGCTGAGGAAGATGACTGGAAAAGGTGTTGCGATGAAGAAATTACCGTTGCTGATGATGTTGACTGGGGCTGTGACAACTTTAGTGTGGGCTAGGGCTAGAACTGAGTTCTTCCCTCAAGTCCAAGTTAATACCTTGTATGCTCAGCTATTGCCGGAAGCAACGAAACCAGACACTCCCTCATCTGGGTCGACAACCGTTGACCAACTCGAAGCCATTCTCCGCCAGGAAGCGAGTGATGTGCAGGTGGAACAGGGACAGGTTTCCTTTAAATACGAAGGGCAAACCATGCTGATCTTGACGAGTGCCCAACATAATCGGATGCGGATTATTGCTCCGATTAAGAAAGCAGCAGAGATCACCCCTGAGCAACGAGACAATATGCTACTGGCCAATTTCCACTCGGCTTTGGATGGCCGATATGCCGTCAGCAATGGCATTGTTTTTGCCACGTTTCTTCACCCCCTATCGTCGTTGCAAGAGCAAGACTTTCGGTCGGCCTTGAGCCAGGTGAACCAGTTAGTACAGAATTTTGGTACTACCTACTCCAGCGGTGCGTTGGGGTTTGGCGTGAGTGAGGAAAAACCGGAGCCGCTACCCGCGATCTAATGCGTTCTAGTCCTACATTTTTGGTCTAAGTGCATAATGGCATCGAGTTAACCCTATGAAGTGGCAAGAGCAATTTAGCTCACCACCCTTTCTAGGAGAAAACTCATGAAAAAGTCTTTGTTAATCGGTTTAACTCTTGTTGCCAGCCTCTCACCTTGGACTACACCACAGCCTGCCGCCGCTGCCCCCCTGAAGCCTTACTGTTCAGTGGCTTCTAATTCAGGAGGTAGTTGGCATACCTGGACCGCACGTAGTCATCAGTCCGCTTGTTACACAGCCGTTTTCAAGGTGTTGGGATTTAGGCAAAGTGTGGATCGAGCTTGGAAGGGCTACTATTCAACGGGTTTGAATAAGGCCAAACTGTCCTGCAACCAGGGGAGTAAGACGGTTTACGGTAACAACACTCAAGTCTTTACCAATGCCATCAATATGAAAAATCAGCTAGGCTGGAAGGGGTGCATTATTCGGGTTATTTAGGATGAGTGTCCTGGGGAAGGAGAGGGCCTAGCCGAATTGGACAAGCCTGCGATTAAACCAAATGGCTGCTGTCTATAGTTGATGCGATCACAGTAGGTCACTCTTCTTCCTCTCCAAGTCATCCAATCAAACCGTTTCACCCACTATGCTAGAAACAATGAGCTATCAAGAGCTTAGAGCAGAAAACTAGGAAATCAGTGCGCACTCACTTGTTTTTGTGATTCGACTTCGATAGCCAAGCGATAGCCAAGGGTATTTAGAATACAGCGGACACTCGCCAAGTGAGGGTTGCCTTGTTCAGATAACGTCTTATAAAGACTCTCTCAATTGCGACCAGATTCTTCGGCTAACTTAGCCATTCCCATTTCTGCCTCAACTACGTTGCGAAGGGCTAGGAGAAACACAGCCTCATCACCATCCTCCAGTGCCGAATTTAGATAGGCCTTAGCTTCGTCAGGGTCTTGCAACGCTGTTAAAAGATCTTCTTTGTAACTTCTGCTCCTAGGCATCCTCTCGACTCCTATAATCATCCCAATAATTTTTAGCTCTCTCAATATCCTGTTGCTGGCTACTTTTATCCCCACCACATAACAAAATGATGATAATGTCACCTACCTGAGCAAAGTACACACGATAACCTGACCCGTAGGAAATTCGTAACTCTTGTACACCTCCACCAACTGATTTGTAGTCACCCAGCAAACCAAGACTCACACGATCAAGACGGGTACGGATGATAGCACGTGCCTTGCGATCTCTCAGCCCAGCTAGCCATTCATTAAAGGGGACTCTACCATCAGCGGATTCATAAGTGCGAAGAGTTCGTTCACGAGCTTCCATACATATGAATGTAGCCCATAAACTACAAAAATCCAGCAAACAAGGCAACAGGCTGCTGTACAAAGTATCCTGATATTGCACACAACACATAGGATAGCTTTAGTGGATATCAATACGGCTTGGCATCCATGTCATCAGCGAAACTTTCTATAATGCGAATGCCAAATTTTGCATCCACAACGAATCGCAGGTCATCAGTTATCCACTTGGATCGCCACTCATCTTCCCCAATAGTCCCGTGAATCTAGCGACTCTCTAAATCAACTGCTTCTATAAACCTTGTTGCCTCAAAATGTTAACCTTTGTAAAGGATTTTCATTCTTATTCAGGTTAATTGACGATGGCTCGATCTTCTCCCCTGCAAGAAGCGCCTTCAGAAAAAGGTTCTAGCGGAATTCAACCCTTTATTCAATTAGATAGGCTAAGTAAAGCCTTCCAAGAAGGGATGGTTGACCGCCAGGTCCTGCGAGAGATTACGGCAACCTTTACAGCAGGCGAATTTGTGGTCCTGTTAGGTCAAAGCGGCAGTGGTAAAAGCACGCTCCTGAACTTAATTAGCGGCATTGAACAGCCCACCACCGGACGGGTCACCATTCATGACGTGGGATTATCTGAGCTAAATGAGCGAGATCGCACCTTGTTTCGTCGCGATCGCATTGGTTTTATCTTTCAGTTTTTTAACCTAATCCCTACCCTGACGGTGTTAGAGAATATCACCCTACCCCAGGAATTAGCAGGTATATCTCAGTCGGAGGTATCGAAAAAAGCGATCGCACTGTTGCAGCGGGTCGGTCTTGAAGAGCGCGGCGATGCTTTCCCAGACAAACTCTCGGGGGGCCAACAACAGCGGGTAGCGATTGCCAGAGCAATAGTCCATGACCCCATGCTGGTCTTAGCCGATGAACCCACGGGAAATCTGGATGAGGAAACAGGCAAGATTGTACTGGATTTGCTGCTAGAGCTGACCCGTTCAGCCCAGAAAACCCTAATTATGGCCACCCATAACCCCGAAATCGCCAAGCTGGCTGACCGAGTGGTGCGAATGCAGGATGGGCATTTGGTGGAAGACGTGCAACGGGGGGCGGCCTGATGACCGCAGTTTTAGAACCACCCCAAAGCTCCAATCGACCCTTATGGCGAATGGCCTGGCGGCGCTTTCAGCAGCGCTCCTTGCAATATCTTCTCTGTTTGCTTGGGGTGGCCTTGGGGGTAGCTATGCTAGTGTCCATTGATCTGGCCAATGGCTCCGCTCAAACCGCCTTTGAATTATCGACGGATGCGATCGCAGGTCGGGCTACCCACCAAATTGAATCTATTGCGCCTGCAGGTATTGACGAGTCGGTTTATCTGCAAATTCGCCAACAGGCGGGCCTGACTAAAACCGCCCCGATTGTGGATGGCTATGTCTTGGCTCCTGACTTGGGTAACCAGCCCATACGCCTCGTCGGTGTGGATCTATTCTCGGAACCGCCCTTTCGCAATTACTTTGCCCCAGAGAATCAAACCGTGGGATTGGCGGGATTACAAACCTTTTTGACCGAACCCAATACCGTTGTCCTGTCTACGGATGTGGCCCGACGCTATCAGGTGGATTTGGGCGATACCCTGACCCTCGATTTAGCGGGGCGTCTGGTTCCCGTCAAGTTAGTAGGCAAGGTGCAGCCGGAGAGCACCACCACCCAGCGGGCCTTAAGCAGCCTGATTTTTACCGACATTGCCACAGCCCAAGAAATTTTGCAGATGGACGGGCACCTTAGCCATATTGATCTGATTGCTGAAGCAGAGGGGGATTTGGATGCGATCTCATCCCTGCTACCCGAAGACGCCAGACTAGAAACAGCCGCCGCCCAAAAAAATGCCGTGCGGCAAATGACAGCAGCCTTTCGGTTAAACCTGACAGCTCTGAGCCTGCTGGCCCTGGTGGTGGGCATGTTTTTGATCTACAACACCGTCACCTTTAGTGTGGTTCAGCGTCGTCCTCTATTTGGGGTACTTCGCTGTTTAGGTACGACCCCCAGACAGCTTTTTACCCTGATTATGGGCGAAACGGCCATTCTGGGAATTCTTGGGTCAGCTCTGGGACTGGGATTAGGAATTGTCCTGGCCCGCAGTATTGTCGGCCTTATTACCCAAACCATTAACGACTTCTACTTTGTGGTTAGTGTGCAGCAGGTGGCTATCCCGCCCGTCTTACTGATGAAGGGGATGCTGATTGGCATCAGTTCTGCCTTGCTCGCCGCTTTGGTGCCTGCCATAGAAGCCATGCGTACCAGCCCTCAAACCATCTTGCAGCGGTCCTCCTTAGAAAATAAGGTGCAAAAGCTTCTGCCTTGGCTTTTTCTAAGCTGGGTGGTGATTACGCTGATTGGGATTGGTCTCTTACGACTCAATGCAGGTTTAGTTATCGCTTTTGCCGGGTTATTCGCTATTATTCTCGGATCGGCTTTGCTCACCCCTCCTGTCACCGCTGCCTTGATGAAGCTAGTGCAGCCCCTTACCCAGTCTCTGGGCGTGTTGGGGCGGCTAGCACCTCGGGATATTGTTCGATCCTTGAGCCGGACTTCAGTTGCGATCGCAGCCCTAATGGTGGCGGTTTCAGTGATTGTCGGCGTTTCAATTATGGTGGGGTCTTTCCGGGTTACTGTGGTCCAGTGGCTGGACCAAACCCTCCAGGCGGATATTTATGTCACTCCACCCAGTACTACCGCCAACCGGGTCTTAGGCCAACTCGATCCAACCGTGGTGGCCGAGATGAAACGCTGGCCAGGGCTAGATGATGTGGTCACCTATAACGATACTGATGCCACCGTCACTGCCTTTACCTATGGTGACGAGACCTTAGAGATCGAGCGATCTATCAAACTGATTTCTGCTGAAGGGGATGTTTCTCATGGTCAGCGTCCCTATTCCTGGCGGCAAGACTCCATTGATCCGTGGCCTGCCCTAGATCGGGGCGAAGGTGTGATTGTCTCTGAAGCCCTACTCCTCAAAGCCAATTTGAGCGATCCACCTACCTCAATTACGATTGATAGTCCCCAAGGTCCACAGACCTTCCCCGTCCTGGCGGTGTTTTACGACTATTCCTCAGACCAGGGTACGGTTATTCTCGACAACGATCCGTTTATCCAGATTTGGGGAGACGAGGGTATTGCTTCTATGGGCCTATTTACCGCCCCCGATCTTGACCTAGATACCGTAGTGGAGGATCTGAGGGAACGATATCAAGGCCGTACGGATGTGGTGGTGCAATCTACCCGCAGCCTTCGGGACGGCTCCCTAGAAATCTTTGATCGTACCTTTGCTATTACCCAAGCCCTGCGCTTACTCGCCGTGATCGTAGCCTTTATCGGCGTTCTAAGTGCCCTGATGAGCCTGCAGCTAGAGCGCACCCGCGAAATTGGTATTCTCCGAGCCACAGGCATGACGCCTCAACAGCTCTGGTGGATGACGTTGCTGGAAACAGGACTCATGGGAAATGTGGCGGGTTTTCTGGCTATGCCCCTCGGTTACGTGCTGGCCTGGATTTTAATCTATGTAATCAATGTGCGGTCCTTCGGCTGGACTTTGCAGATGCAGCTAAATCCTAGCTATTTCTGGCAAGCGTGGTTAGTGGCCATTGTGGCCGCCTTACTAGCAGGCATTTATCCGGCTTGGCGATTGAGTCGGGTCACGGTGGCAAGTGCAATTCGGGAGGAATAATCATGAAGCGATGGCTGATCAGTTTGGTTCTTGGGCTGTTTATTATGGGCAGCCCTGCTTGGGCCATGGAACAGGGCACAGTGGAATGGGCCACTCCCACAGAGGTGCCTGAATTCCAAAAAGCAACTGCCCCGATCAAACTCTCGTTCCCCAAGGATTTTGGCTCCCATGAAGACTACCAAACCGAATGGTGGTACTACACAGGCAATCTAGAAACAGACTCTGGTCGGCCCTTTGGCTATGAGTTAACCCTATTTCGTCGGGGTCTCACCCCTGGTTTACCCGACCAGCAGGGGTCAGCTTGGCGCAGCAATCAGGTCTATTTCTCCCACTTCACCCTCAGCGATATTGAAAACCAACAGTTTTATCCTGTAGAGCGATTTAATCGCGGGGCCGCAGAGCTGGCAGGTGCACAGGCGAATCCTTACCGCATTTGGCTAGATGACTGGTCTGTGGAGGAGGAGCAACCGGGACAGCTGCAGCTCCATGCTCAAGGGCTAGACACCGAATTAAATCTACAGCTTTCTCTGACCAAACCGATTCTTCAGGGCAATCAGGGATACAGCGTTAAGGGACCTGAACCGGGCAATGCATCCTACTATTACTCTATTGTCCAGCAACCCACTCAAGGAACTGTTGCAGTCAAAGGAGAATCCTTTGATGTGGAGGGGGTGAGCTGGACCGACCATGAGTTTTCCACCAGTGCTCTTAGCAAAAGAGCTCAGGGCTGGGATTGGTTCTCACTGGAATTAGGAGATGGTTCAGCACTCATGCTCTTTGGCCTTCGTTTGCAAGACGGTTCCATCACGCTGGAGTCCCATGGTACGTATGTCACAGCTGATGGCAAGGTGTCCCATCTGAAGCGAGAAGACTATCAGATTAAGGTGTTGGATCGGTGGACGAGTCCCAAATCACGCACTCAGTATCCTTCCAAATGGGCGATTACTATTCCCAGTCTCGATTTAGAGATGCAGGTGGCACCCATGATGAATAATCAGGAGTTACTGCTATCGACGACGTATTGGGAAGGAGCAGTAAGCATTGCTGGTACTCAATCACAACAACCGATTCAAGGGAAAGGGTACGTTGAGCTTACGGGATATGACCGCAATCTCAACTTATAATTCATTGGGATGGAGCTTTCTCCTAGACCATTCCCTTGAATGAAGTGTCCACTGTTTCGAAACAAGGCCAAGGTACTATTGTTCTGGAATTAACGTCACTTCTAAACGACAACCCACAGCTTTGGCATATTTTCTCAAAGTGGAAAGCGACGGCGAATGCTTCCCACTACTCAAAGATGATTCCAGTCGAGTCACCGCTGTTGCCTTAGTCCCCATTTTTTGAGCAATATCCGCCTGAGTCATACCTGCTTGCTGACGGGCAGCCAGCATTTGTCTTAACAGACTAAACTCTTCCTCTAACTTGTTGTATTCTTCAGCTACTTCGAGTTGTTCTAAAGCTTTGGCCTTTAGTTCTTCATGGGTCATGTTTCAACACCTCTTTTAGTCTTCGACGTGCAATTTGCAGTTCTCGATTAGGAGTCTTTTGAGTCTTCTTCACAAAACCATGCAGCATCACTATTTTTTCACCCACCAGGGTGCAATAAAACACCCTCGCAATTCCTTCTTTGCTCTTGACCCTCAGCTCAAATAAGCGATCGCCCATTGATCGGGTGTGAGGCATCCCCAGATTGGGACCAAACTCTAACATGAGATCGGTGAGCCTCAAATATCTAGCTAGCAAACCTGCAGGGAGAGCGAGTACCTCAGATTCAATTGCTTCAGAATAATATTGGATATTCCATGCCATAAAGAAAACATAACATATTTGTTATCTTATGGTTTTCCCCAGCATTTGATACGCAAGAAAGTAGGAAAAACGTACCCTATTTTTGCAACAGCAGTCTTGATGATATGGGGGAATTCAGGGATACACACAGGGAGACAATTATGGACTTTATCAACGGCATCACTCTACTGCTGATATACGAGCTGGTGGGTGAAGCTTGCACATTGCTTTTACGCCTACCCATCCCTGGGCCAGTTTTGGGGATGATGTTTCTCTTCCTAACCCTAATGTGGCGAAGGCAGATTCCTAGCTCACTTAACCTGGCCTCCGAAACTTTGCTGGGCCATCTGTCCCTATTGTTTGTGCCTGCAGGCGTCGGTGTGATGATCCACTTTGAGCGCATTCTGCAAGAGTCCATGGCCATTAGTTTGACCCTATTACTTAGCACCATTATCACGATGACGGTGACTGCCACCATTATGGAAGTGACTCAGCGTCTACTTTCTTAAAGGAGCGATCAGTATGCCAAGCGCAAATCTTACTGAAATCTGGGTTTACCTATCGGCCTCCCCCCTACTGGGACTAACGATAACGCTAATAGCCTACAGCCTGGCCTACCGTCTGTACCGAACAGCGCGATACAGCCCCCTTTTAAACCCCGTCGTTACCTCGGTTGCCACTCTGATTCTGTTCCTGTCTGCCACACGAACCCCCTACCCAGCCTATTTTGAAGGAGGGCAGTTTGTTCATTTTTTGCTGGGGCCGGCAACGGTAGCTCTGGCAGTTCCGCTCTACCAGCAGTTTGCCAAGCTCAAAACGCTTTGGCTACCCGTCGCCATTGCCATTCTCACCGGCTCAAGTGTGGGGGCATTGAGTGCAGTTTTCTTAGCTCGGCTCTTGGGGGCCAGTACCCAAACCCAGCTTTCTCTGGCCCCCAAATCGGTGACAACGCCTGTGGCCATGGGGATCTCGGAACAAATTGGCGGTCTACCGTCGTTGACGGCAGCACTGGTTGTCACCACAGGAGTCATGGGTGCGCTGGGTGGCACCACACTGCTCAGACTTTTGCGGATTAAAAACGACAGTGTTAAGGGGATTACGATGGGGGTCACGGCCCACGGGATTGGAACCGCCCGCTCTTTTCAAGTCAGCTCGGAAATGGGAGCATTCTCGGGATTAGGGATGGCACTGTCTGCGCTAACCACAGCCGTGATGTTGCCCTGGCTACTCAATCTAATGCAATGATGGCTCCATGAGCTATTTCCTGCAAAACCCAGCGCTAATCTTAGAACTGTTGCTGGAACATCTACAGATGACGGCAACGGCCTTAGGCTTGGCCGTGCTGATTGCGGTGCCCCTCACCTGGCTGATTTATCACTACACTTGGTTGCAGTCACCGATTATGGGTGTATTGGGGGTTATTTATACCATTCCCAGCTTGGCGTTAATGATCTTGTTGATTCCGCTGTTTGGGTTGAGTGTAACAACGGCCATTGTCGCCATGGTCCTTTACGCCCAAGTTATCTTAGTACGCAATCTCTTGGCAGGATTGCAGTCTATTCCTCAACCTATGTTAGAGGCGGCGCAAGCGATGGGCATGTCTGCTTGGCAATATTGGTGGCAAGTGCAGATGCCGTTGATGTTACCGATCTTCTTAGCAGGGGTGCGGCTGGCAGCAACTATTATTATTGCCTTAGGCACTATTGCGGCTAAGTTTGGCGCTGGAGGGCTAGGCGTATTGCTGTTTGAAGGCATTGCTCAAGCCGGTCGCTATGACAAAATTTGGGCTGGAACCATTGTGGTCAGTGGTGTTGCGATCGCATTCAATGCTCTCTTGTGGTTCCTTGAGCAACAGCTGACGCCTAAACGATAACGGCCCCAAGTCAACCAACACAGGGGAGTAGAGCGAAGCGTTAGCTACAATCGGAAAGAAACCCCTTATACACGCATGGATGCGGATCAGGCCCTGACCCAGATCGAAGCGCTGGTCATCGCCCAAACAGGCAAACGGCTCAGCGAATTACAGCGGATTATTCTGCAACAGGTTTGGTTAGGCAAAAAATACTTTGATATCGCCAATACCTATGGCTGTACGGAAGGCCATGCCAAGGATGTGGGGTCTGATTTGTGGAAATTTCTGTCCCAGGTGATGGGCGAGAAAGTAACCAAACAGAATTTACGCCGAGTGGTGACCGATCATGTCCGTTTATCCTTGAATCCCCCTCCTATTGAAATTGATCCCATGCCTGACTTTGTGGGACGCAGTCAGGCCATCACTCAGCTGAGTCAGTGGGTTCAACAGGGCACAAGGGCCATTGCCCTCCAAGGAGAAGGCGGGTTAGGCAAAACCACCCTGGCGCAGCAATACCTCCAAAGTCAAGGCTATGACATTATCCTAGAGCTATTAATGGCCAAGGAGCCTGAGAATATTACCTCCGTGGAGCGAGTCGTAGAGGAATGGTTAACCCGCGATTTGGCAGACGATCCGGGTCGAGAATTTGGGATTAGTCTGGATCGATTGAAACGTCATCTCCATCAACGTCGGATTGGTGTCCTGATTGACAATCTAGAACCTGCCCTCGACCAGCGTGGGCTTTTAATTGCCCATCATCGCCGCTACTTAGACTTATTCCGAGTCCTCACGGACCCTCGCAATCAAGGACTCACACTGTTTACGAGTCGAGATCGCTTATGTGAGGGTAGCCTCCACCTCCACCATTACCGTTTACCGGGCTTAGACTTCGCCGCATGGCAACATTATTGGAGGTATCAGGGCCTATCAACGGAGGTTGAGTCCTTGCCGCAGATGCACCGGGCCTATGGTGGGAATGCCAAAGCCATGACGCTGCTATGCGGGGCCATTCAGTCGGACTTTGGCGGTGACCTAACCGCGTTTTGGCACGATCAGCAGCATGATTTACTGTTAGTCGCTGATCTTAACAACCTAATTAACCACCAAATCAACCGTCTCCAAACCCTGGACCCCCAGGCCTATCGACTCTTTTGCCGTCTGGGCTGCTATCGGTACCAAACCATCGCGACTCTGCCCATCGATGGGGTTCTGGCATTGCTGTGGGATGTCCCAGAATCAGAGCAGCGAGCGAGAATCGTGTCCCTCCGAAATCGTTCCTTAGTTGAGTTCCGGGAAGGTCAGTATGGGCTGCATCCCGTGATTCGGGCAGCGGCCATTGCTCGTCTACGAGACAGTTCAGACTGGGAGCCTGCGAACCAGCATGCCGCCCAATACTGGACAAACAGCATCCAGACCATTGCCTCTCCCCAATCCGCACTCCAAGCCTTGGAAGCCTACCATCATTACATGGCGATTCAGGACTATTCCCAAGCGGCGGCGGTTCTCCTACAGGCGCGAGACAATCAGTGGCACCAGTATTTGTCCCTGGGCAGCACGCTCTATCGAATGGGGCTGCATCAGTCTTTGCTGAGTGAACTGCCGCAATTAATGGCGCGTTTGCCTTGCGATCGCAGATTTTGTGAACTCCATAATATTCTTGGGGACTATTACTGGAGCACCGGCCAAATTCATCCAGCCATTGCGGCCCAAAATCAATCTTTACACCTGTCTACCCAGACCCTAGCGGATCCTCACAACCTGGATCAGCGCAGCCTCCACCATTTACAAATTCAGGAACTGGATTCTCGCCTTAGCTTAGGGCTGTACCACCTGGACTTATGGGAATTAGAGACCTCAGCTCAGTTTTTTCAACAGGTGATTGAACTGGCCACCCAGACAGACCATCACCGCTGGATCCCCAAAGCCTCAATCTGTTTAGCCTTAGTTTCCTCCCACTTAGGCGATTTGAAGCAAGCCCGTGAGTTAGCCGCTCAGCCTCTGGGAACGCCCCTACTGGATACAGACCAAGCAGCCCGACAAGCGTACTTTATGCAGCTACTGGGCCAAACCCATACCCAGCTTGAGCAGTTTGAACAAGCGACCACTCTATTTGATCAAGCGCTAACCGTTGCCGAATCCAGTCACTATCCCCAAATTCAGGCCCGGACCCTGACTGGAAGAGCCACCATTCACCGCCACCAAGGTCACTTTACCCTGGCCATCACTGACCACCATCAGGCCCTGACCTTACTCAGCACTCTTAATGCCACCTGTGACTTGGCAGAAGCCCATTTGCAGTTGGGACTGACCTACCAAACCATGAACCATGCCTTAGAGGGTGATCATCATTTCCATCAGGCCCTGCAGCTCTTTCAAGCCATGAACGCCCCTTACCAAGTCAAGCGAGTGCAATCTCAACGGTCCAGTTAACCCCGCTGACGGATCCGTCGACGCTTTCGGCGGCGAGCCACAAAGGCCGCCCACAAGAGCAATAGGGAACAACTCAAGCCTGTCGCAATCGGAATCGCAACCGCTGCGGTAAAGCATAACTGGTAAATGCCTTCTCCCCAACCTCTGGCCTGGGTCAATCTCAGAAAATACTTCAATAGATAGCTCATCGGCACCAGGGATAGCAATGCCATCAATCCAGCACCAATAAACCCTGGCGTCGGCCCTTTCTTGCGAATGACCCGCCCACCGAGCCACGTTATCAATACAAACAAGCCAGATACAATCAGACCCGCTCCAAGCATATAAAGTGCTAGCATATGAGTCTTGTTGAGCTGCTAAATACTCAATTTTTACCCCCTTAGCAGCTAGCTTACTGAATGACGGCTCATCCTTCAGTATTATCTAGAATAATTTAATATCCCTTGGCAGAAAAATCTAGCTGTTGAGAAAACATGACCCGCTTAATTTCGGTTGCAAAGGTGCCGTCAGCCTGCAAGTGAAATAGCCTAAACCCCGGTTGAGCTTGATCTAGCGCAAAAGTTTTGCTGTGGGGAGCGAACTGAATACAGGTTGAAGGGGTACTTAGATAATGAACGTTATGCCGTTGATGCTCAAACTGCTGATGGATATGACCAAAAACCACCAGTTTGACATGAGGGTGGGTATCTAAAATTGCAAATAGGTCAGCAGAATTTTGCAAACCAATTTTATCCAGCCAATCCGATTTGATGGAAAAGGGCGGATGATGCAGCGCAATCAGGGTGGGGTGAGGATGACATTGCTCCAACTGCTGATGGAGCCAACTTAAACTCTCAGCAGACAAAGCACCATAGACCTTGCCTGGCACACTAGAATCCAGCAGTAGGAACTGCCATGCTCCCATTCGGTAGGATTTATGGGACTGAAAGATGGGATCCGTGAAGGTGGCTTGCATGGTAGGCAGATGGTCGTGATTACCTGGTAACCAGTACGTGGGAATCCGTAACGGCGCGATTAATGCCTGTACCTGCTGATAGGCAACATCCGATTCATCTTGGGTTAAATCACCCGTTAATAAGAGCTGATCTGGCTTGATCGGTAAGCGCTTTAATGCTTGTAAAACAACTTCGAGAGAAGAAAAAGTATTCAATCCCAAGAGCTCACGATCTGAAGTTGCAAATAAATGCAAATCAGAAAGCTGCGCTATCAATAGGGATGACGTTTTTTTCATTCGTTGTTATTAATTAGAGAACGGATGTTCGTCCTACGATTTATAGTTTTAGGATACCTGATTTAACAGGCAAAAACAGCCATTCAATAGTAGACTAGCCGGCAGGATGACCTATTTCTGGACGGGACCTCTAGGGAGGGAAGATGATATGCCAGCTGCGTTGATCCTACTCCTTATTTGAGCTTAATCGTAGTGCCCCATTCCCAATCTTAGAGTGATGTATATCACAGCTTGTTTGGCGGTATGAGTATTTGCAGTTTGGCATGGTTTATCGCCAGAATTCACTTATCACAAGCGCGATCGTAAAATTGCACCTCAAAAATATTCAGATAGGGTTCCAATCCGTTGTTAGGTGTAGCCTCTCTCCCAGCTCACAGGGATGATGGCCTCAATCATTCGGTTTTAAATAATTGGGTGAGGGTCGATCAATCGAGTTTTTATATGAATGGCCCCAATCCTGCGTGGCCCCCCCACCCCACCCAATTCTGGGGGGAGAGTATTGAAAGATAACGTCACGGTTGCCACTTCAGTTGCATCCAGCTCTACCCACCACTGCGTGCCTGATTCGCCAAAGAATCGGGGTAACCTGAATAGTAGTGGTTCCTAGCTATTCCGCCTCCACCCTTGACCGACATCTTCTTCCATTACTCCCAGTGCGCCAATCTATGAAGGTTTCTATTCCAGTCTTGCTGTTCGGTCTTCTGCTGACCCTAACGCCTTTACAAGCTGGAGCCCAGTCTAGTGTCACAAGCCTCAACCAACAGTTGCAACAAGCCGTCAATGGCCAAAACTGGACTGAAGCAATTCAGGTCATCAATCAACTGATCCAGGCTGCACCAGGCCAAGCAGCCCAACTAAAACAGTATCGGACTCAACTTCAACAGCTTCAGAAATCCAACTTCCAGGGAACCCCCTCCCGTCCTGCAAATTCCAGCCGCACCAACAAGGTGGGCCTTGTTCCCATCAAGCGGCGATCCGCAGGCGTTGCGATCGTAGATGTTAAATTCAATAACCGTCGCACCTTTGAAATGATGGTGGATTCAGGTGCGAGCAAAACGGTGATTACTCGGCCCATGGCCAAGGCGCTCGGTATCAATGCATCCCATGTGGTAGGCACCCTACGAGCCTCCACCGCCAACGGGTATGCCGAATTTCCGTTGGTCTATATTAAGGCCATGGAAGTTGGCGGTTTAAAAAGCTATCAAGTCCCGGTGGCGGTGGCAGGTCCCGATATGCAGATTGGCTTGTTGGGGCAAGATTTTCTCCAGAAGTACGATTTTACCTTCCGGGGCAATCAGATTGAGTTTCATAAGCGCTAGGCAATGCTTAGAGGCGTATGCCAGGATTGAAGGTGGATTGTTCACGCTAGAATCTCCCGCCTTATGGCCCATGCCTTTAGCATTACCCAGCATTATCATCAACGCACAAAATATGAGCCAGAGACGATCTCTCAACGGAGTCGGGCTTTGGACTTTAACCAACAGCCGGTTCCCTTTAAGGACTACAAATTTGGGACCACCATTGGCCTTAAAGAATATTTAGAGCCCGGCGTTGATCCGACCCAAGCCCAGTGGCAACGGCTCTCTCGGCTATTGTACTGTAGCTATGGGATTACGGCAGTGATTCCCTATCCTGATAATCCGCTGTACTTAAGAACAGCGCCATCGGCTGGGGGGCTCTATCCCGCTGAACTCTACGTGATTGCGGGAGAAGGGACCCTCTTACCCGCCGGTTTATATAGCTACCAGGTTAGAACCCATTCCCTGCTGCGGTTTTGGGACAGCCATGTTTGGTCTGCGTTAGAAACAGCCTGTCTCTGGCATCCGGCCCTTGCCAAAACCCAGTTAGCGTTGGTGGTAACGGCCGTGTTCCAGCGCTCTGCCTGGCGTTATGAAGACCGTGCCTATCGCCGCATTTGTCTAGACAGTGGCCACTTGCTGGGCAATATTGAGCTGGCGGCTTCGATCTGTGATTTTAAGGCCCATCTGATTGGTGGATTTGCTGACCAGCCCTTAAATCAGCTGCTCTATCTAGATGCCGATCAGGAAGGTGTGGTGGCTGCGATCGCCTTGGCCGACTTACTCGATGCAGACCAAAACTTACCCCCAGCGCCAACGGTATTGCCATCACCCACCCTCACAGACTATCCCCAGATACCCGATGGAGAGCTGCTCCTGTATACCCACAAGGCGACCTGTATTCAGACGGAAGAAATTACCTACAATAGTGAACTTTCAACCGCGGTCAAAGAAGATCAGTACAACTTTCCCTTTTGTTTAAAGGTTCCCCTTTCCAATGCCCCCATCGATTGGGGCGCAGGCTTGGTGAATTTAAAGGAAGCGATTCTCAAACGTCGCTCGACGCGCCGCTTTACGGGGGGGTCGCTGAGTTTACAGGCGCTCAGCTATCTGCTCAGCTTCACTTACTGCCCAGATCAATACCAAGCGCAAAGCTTAGATGGTTACCCTGATTTCTTTGATTTAGGGTTGATTCAAACGTTTATGGCAGTTCTGGATGTCACGGATTTGGAAACGGGCTGTTACTACTATGCCGTGCAGGCCCAAGAGCTGCGTCAAATCCGATTTAAGAATTTCCGCCGGGAAGCTCACTATCTCTGTTTGGGGCAAGATCTTGGCCGAGATGCGGCGGTGATTTTGTTCCATACGGCGAATTTGCAGAGTGCGATCGCACGCTATGGTGATCGGGCCTATCGCTATCTGCATATGGATGCCGGGCATCTGGGTCAACGACTCAACTTAGCAGCCACCCACCTCAATTTGGGAGTCAGCGGCATCGGCGGATTCTTTGATGATCAGGTCAACGAAGTCTTGGGCATTCCTGCAGAAGAAGCAGTACTGTATATCACCACGCTCGGGCAACCGCCTCCCCCAGCCGAGTAAGACTACTGATCAAAAATGGCTTGAATCCGGTCTAGCTCAATTTGATGGAGATAATCAACACACCAATTCGCTTGGCGTTGCAGCATATGGAAAGGAAACGTATGAGCCACCCCTAGCACAGGAATTTGCGCCAGTTTTGCCGCTTGAATGCCAGCAAAACTATCTTCAATGGCCAGACAGTCGCAAGGGGCAAGATTGAGAGCGGGAAACTTCCGATTGAGACGTTTGATCGCTAATTGATAACCTGAGGGATCGGGCTTACTTTTTTTGACATCCTCAGACGTGACGGTGATCGGGAAAGCGGCCTCTAGATCAGTCCGATTCAACGTCATGCGTACTTCAGCCCGCAAGGCTCCACTGACAATGGCCAGCTTCATCCCAGCCTGCAATAATTGCTCAACCAGTTCAATCAGACCCTCAAAAATGGGAAGGGTTTCCAAGGACTCTAAATATTGTCGATAGGCCTTCGCTTTCATCGATAAGAGTCGGCGCAGCTGCAACGGTTTCAGGGGCTGTCCTTGACTGGCAAAGAGGTCTTGAAAACAGGCTCGATCCGTTCGTCCTAAACAGTGCTGCTGCAACTCTTCTAGAGACGGACGGAGGTCCTCGCGATCAATCATCTCCAAAATAATCTGTTGATGAATGCGCTCATCATCTAGGACAACGCCATTGAAATCAAATAAAACTGCCTTTAGGGGCATGAGAGCCAATCAAAATAGAGTAACCAAACCACAGCGATTGCTGCTAAACTCAGGTCAATTTAACGGCAAGTCCAACCACTTGCCAAGGGAAGCAAACACTTGCGTCCCAAGCGCCAAACCCAGGCGCGATCCGAGTTAATAGACTACACTGGATTGAACAGTAACGCAAAGTAGTCAGTGGGCGCATTCAGCCATCTAGGCTGTAAGCTGCTGTTTACGTTGATACCTTGATTCGTCCACTGTTTGAACGTTGTTTTAGAGAGGCCCACCATGTTAGACCGCAAGATCTACCAACTCTACAATGACGGACAAGAAGTTTGGATTTATTTACGAGACCAGCAAAGATGGCTGGATAGAGCCCGTATTACTGCATTGGAAGGTGACTTAGTCACGATTCGCTACGAAACTGAAGAAGAAGACGAAATTTGTGCCTGGGAAGAGATGGTTCGTGTTGAAAGCATTGGTGCTGTGACGTTGCGGTTAGCCGCCGTGCCGAAACATAATGTTGACCCTATTGTGTCTGATGATTGCCCTGAAGCTGAGCAAATCCCCAACCCTGAAAGCAATTCGGATTAGTTGTCCGTCATACTTTAAGTTAAGCAGGTCATTTGTCTCCTAAGGCAACTTTTGCCGTATGGAAGATGCGGAGAGTTTTTTGATTTCAGCCGTAATGGCTGAAATCAAACTGTTTTTAGGCATTGAGAGTCAGTATATATAGGATTAGGAGGTTAACTGTGATAAGCCTCCATTTTTTCAGCTATTCATGTTCAAATCAGCAGGATAGTCTCCATCCTACTGATTTGAACAATTCAATGGATTAGATAAGAATTACCACAATCCGCGTACGGGTTCGGGGGCCGATTCAGAGTTCGTAGGTGGGGTTGTCGTATCTGTTGACCCTGGGGCTGTTGTATCAGGTGTGATCCCCTCTGGCGTTTCCTCTGCCCCTCCGGTTGAATCCGGTGCATCGGTCTCTGTTGATCCTGGAGCTGTCGTATCAGGTGTGATTCCCCCTGGCGTTTCCTCTGCCCCTCCGGTTGAATCCGGTGCATCGGTCTCTGTTGCCCCTGGGGCTGTTGTATCAGGTGTGATTCCCCCTGGCGTTTCCTCTGCCCCTCCGGTTGAATCCGGTGCGTCTTCTGTTGTAGGAGAGACCTGGTTATTGGTATCAGGTATGGTCTCATTCGCTGGTGTTTCTTCAGGTGCAGTGGGTACGGTCTCTGTCGGGTTAGGGGTTACTTCCTCCGTGGTAGGGGGGGCTTGATCTGGCTGAGGAGAATCTTCAACTTGGGCTTTAGCCAGGGTTGGCATCAGAATACTGAAGCTAACTGTCCAAAGTAATGTGGCTGAACGGAATAATAATCCTTGATTACTAGGTGCTTTCTTAGCCATTGATTTGAGCCTCATCAATAGGGAACATTTGGGGGTTCTATTGACGAAAGTTCAATAAGAATAGTTTCGAAATGTCGATTTAGGCCTCTGGCTGGGTGGTTCAGCCAAAGGGAGAAGGTTGACGTCGAAACATGACGATGGATTAGCCCTACTGAAGGGCTTTGATTTTATCGGCAACTTTCAAATAAGCTTTATTCTGCTGCTGCTGATAGATCTCTGCTGCCTTTTGCAAATCTTTAATCGCCCCTTGTTTATCTCCCAGTTGACTTTTAGCCATACCACGATTGTTATAGGCTTGAGAGTACTGAGAATTCAGGCGAAGGGCTGCGGTGTAATCCGCGATGGCTGCCTTCAAATTTCCGAGATCAGATTGGGCAATCCCCCGGTTGTTATAGGCTTGAGCATAATTGGGGTTGAGGCGAAGGGCTGCGGTGTAGTCCGCGATGGCTGCTTTTAAATTTCCGAGATCAGACTGGACAATCCCCCGGTTGTTATAGGTTTGAGCATAATTGGGGTTGAGGCGAAGGGCTGTGGTGTAATCCGCGATGGCTGCTTTTAAATTTCCGAGATCAGACTGGACAATCCCCCGATTGAAGTAGGCTTCAGAAGATTGCGAGTTTAACTTTATCGCTTGAGTGTAATCTGCGATCGCTGTATTCTTCTCTCCTTGCTCAGAATAGGTGGTTCCCCGATTGTTATAAGCTTGGGCATGCTGTGGGTTAACTCGGATCGCAGCCGTAAAGTCAGCGATCGCAGCCAATTCATCTCCTAACTGACGTTTCACTAAACCTCGATTATTATAAGCATCGGCAAAGTCAGGATTGAGACGTAGCGCCGTGGTGTAATGGGCCATCGCTCCCTTGAGATCCTTAAGCCGACGCTTCGTAATGCCGCTGTAAAAATGGGCCATCTCATTGTTCGGATCAAGCTGAAGGGCTGCCTTGTAGTCGCGGAGCGCCTGGTGATAGTTCCCTTGCTTAAATGCTTGACCACCTTGTGCAATATGCACTTCAACTGAGTGACTCGAACTCGTCAGGGTGGGCTGAGATGGAACAGACGTGGGAGTAAACAGTAGATTCAGCGCATATCCTACCCCCCCCAGTAACACCAATACTAAGAAAATCCTGACTCTCAAGGAGCCATTCATTCGTGGTCTTTTCCAATGTCGAAAACTGGCTGACCTCAGTTTGAGGGCAGGAAAAAAGGCCAGACGAATGGGACGACAAAATGAAGATTTCACTAAGGTCGTGGTAAGAAGTGTATGTAACTGGACGGGGTCAGACACAGTGGATGTCTGGGGTGAAGATAAATCAGTTGTCCTAGCAGTTTGGAATTGTCGGGGTAACGACTTCCTTATATCTGCAAGCGCTAGCGTTGCAGATTGATAGCGCAAGGCCGATTCTTTCTGGAGAAGTCGATTGAGGACTCGCTGTAGCGACGGGCTCAGTGATTGGGAAACATAATCTTGCCAAGATACTAGCCAACTATAGCCATGCTCTGTCGACAAAGCAGCAGGAGAAGTTTGACTGAGGAGATGAAAACAACTCGCTCCTAATCCGAATAAGTCACCACTCGGTGTAGCGACACCCTGATGCATTTGCTCAAAGGGAGCATACCCAGGAGAACCGAGCACTGTCCCAGAATGATCCATCCTGATTTCAGGTATGGATTTGGCGACTCCAAAATCAATCAGGATATATTGCTCAGAACCAGAAAGGTGCATAATGTTGTCTGGCTTAATATCTCGATGAACAACCCCACGCTTATGAATGAATTGCAAAACCGGCAGGATACTCAACAAGACTTGCCAAACTTGCTTTTCAGAAAGAGGGCCTTCGTCGTCTAGAAATTGCGCTAAATTCTTGCCCTCAATAAATTGCTGTACCAAAAAAAGGCAGCCCTTCTCCTCAAAATAGCCAAGGAGCGCCGGAATTTGAGGATGAGTACCGAGTTGTTGCAGCTGTTGGGCTTCTCCCTTAAACAGCTGCATTGCTTTTTGCTTCTGCCATACATTGGTAGAGTAATAGGCGAGTTGCTTAACGACACAGCGCTCGTTAAGCTTATCGGTGTCATAGGCAAGATACGTTTTACCAAATCCTCCTCTGCCTAGGAGCTTGGTGACTTTGTAGCGCTTCCTCAACAGCGAGGATAGAGGCACACCACATCGTTGGCAGTATTGATTGCCATCAGCATTATGAGGCCTATCACAGTCAGGATTAAGGCAACAGATCATGGGGGAACACCAAAAAGATTTGGGTGTTATGCCTATTTTTATACAGGTTGAGATTTATAAGCATCTAGACACCAGCATTGATGGTGTTTGTTCCCATGTGTCCTTCTCAAACTAGGGCATAGAATTTTCTATCGGGTGACGGGTTGGGCATTGCCCTTGGATAACTGATCGGCTTGGCGGGTAGTCTCAGGCAAACGATATATAGGAGCACATTGGAGAACCAAATCAATAGCACTTTGCAAACTAATGCGATGGCCAACGGACACAAAGATAGGCTTAACCTTGGTTTGGGTTCGCAGGGCTGCCCCAATAACCTCTCCCCCATCTGTGATCGGCTGCCAAGTCCCACGATCATTGGCTAGAGGTTGGAATTTCCCGATGTAGGGAGTCTTGGCGACTCCGATAGAGGGCAGCCCACTGACAATTCCCAAATGACAGGCGAATCCACACCGACGAGGATGGATGGTGCCATTGCCATCACAGATTAGAAGTCCAGGTTGGGTTTTCAAACTTGCTAGGGCTTCCATAACGATAGGAACCTCTCGGAATGCCAGCAATCCCGGTACATAGGGGAAGGTAACCGGACGACGAATCGCCACAGATTCCTGCACCTTGAGATCAGATAGTCTCAGTACTGCAACTGCAGCACAGGCAATTTGATCCTGATCCTCAAATCCGACATCCACGCCTGCCACCGTTTCAAGGGGACCAAAATCATCTTCTCGGATGACATGCTGCCGCAGTTCTTCTTGAAGGGCAAAGGCCGATTCAGGATTTTTCACCTGGTTAAAGTGGTGTTTGTGGGGCATAACAATCTCCTACAGAGAGCTAGGACTTTCAACCCCTCTCAGGAGGTAGGTTTAACTGCTTTAATCTGACTCAAAATAAATCGGATCTCCTTCTTGTTACACTGCTTTTTCTTGACTGCATAACGGGTATTGATATTGCCATATCGAGTCTGCCGGGGGATTTCGCCCCGCAGCACATCTCTCACTGTCATCACAGGGAAAGGCGGAAAGTCCTCATAGGTAATCAGATACCAAAGCTTGTTTAGTTGCTGATATTCATGATAGGCATCGATAACAACCCTATCGTTTGTGGGGCTTTGTCGCTGCCGCTTACGAGGTTTCTTTTCAACTTCACATAGAATTCGAGTCTCAGGATGCACATAGAATTTGTCCCGATAACAACGATAATCTAAAGGTTGAAAGGATCCCCAGTAGGGCTTGTGGTAAAGCACGCCATCCATGATTTCAACATGGAGTTCAACAAAGTCCCATACATGGCTTAGTACATGTTGTCCTGCCATGGTGTTGGTTTTAAGTCGTCGACAGAGTTTGCTGTAGACGTCATCCCAGGGTTGACCCACATGGGACTTTAAAAATCGCCGCAGCGGTCCCAAATGATCTGAAAGCCACTTGGTTTTGCCTCTCGGTTTGATGAGGTACGGGCTGAGTAGCCCATCCTCGGTGGCCACTTCTGTGAGGCGATCCAACTGCTTTCTTGCCCCCTTGACTTTTCTGAGGCTTCGCCTCATTCCCCCGCGAGGTCGTTCAATGGTTATTTCACTTAATCGATGTTCACTCATGGTGTGGTTCTAGATAATCTGTACATGTTTTGGCAACACTCCCCATCGCTAAGGGGAGTGGAGGGGAATAAAAGCCGCCCATATCAGAAATCCAGAACTTGCGCCCGAAGAACTCCGCCCAAGTCAAAAAAACAGTTGGACACAGGAGTTGAGCCTGAAGCCAAGTCCCTTACCGCTTAGTGAGGTTGTATGCTTTTTCGTTCAGGTGCGAAAGCGAGTTTTGAGCCATAACCCTACTTCCAGGCAAGTTTATAAAGCCGTTCATGATGACCCCTCTTACCCAATCCACCTTGGCGGTGGGCTAACGGCGAGAGATATCGGATGCTTCGTTAGTGAGATCGCTCAAACATCGCTACCCTAGGACCGTTATTCGTGGGTCAGCTTTCTCAATTGGGGCACGAGAGTCATTGATCCGTAATCTGCCTCGGGTCGGCCCCTCACATCCCCACATGGATTCCTAAATATTGTTCGGCAACATCATGAGATCGCCTTTCAAATCGAAACTGCACCATTATGACCTCCTGAATCATGACAGATGGTGTTCTCTTGCTATTGAGACCAGAGCTATGGACTTAGGTTAGCGATACTCCCCAATGACCTCAATTTCACCGACGATATTGTCGTTTAGCTCTTCCAGTTTTTCTGCGGGAATCCACCATTCAGTGTGGTGGGCACCCCCAACTTTTTGGATTTCATAGTTGTCCATAAAAGATTTTTTGACGCTGAACCGAGTGACGTATCCAACCCCACTTGCTTTGATATTCCATTGGGTGGCAATAGCGATCGCGTACTGCTCGTTTGTAACTGGATAAAAGATGGGCTGCTCCGGTAGCCTAGGCGGCCAGCGACGGAAATTAGCAGCTTCGAGCAATTTCAATTCTGCAGGACCTGTCGGTCGATACATTGTAATAACGGAATTTTTCATTGTTTTTGATATCAGGCATTGCTAATATTTCAGTTAAAAAAATTTGTGAATGATAAGAGGAAGGTGGAGGAATCGAACCCCTACAGCGAACCATACCCTGGTTTTCAAGACCAGTTGCCGACCATTCAGCGGCACCTTCCATAAAGCGTGAATTGGGTTGACCGACGGGACTCGAACCCGCTAACACTAGGATCACAATCTAGCTCCTCGTCCGCTTCGGATTCGGCCAACACAGTGGATTCTGGTCGGATT
>NZ_JANQOY010000050.1 GCF_028285565.1 Acaryochloris sp. IP29b_bin.148 | reverse complement strand
ATAGAGGAGCGGCCTCCTGAGCGTAGGACATATTCTCAGCCTAGCTAAGAATAAGAGCGCTCCACTGCTGAATGGTTATTTCAGCCAGGCTGCACTAGGGAGTCTCCTTCTTGCTCCTGCCGTCTTTGCTCAAGTGATACCCGATCGAACCCTTGGCCAAGAACGGTCACAGGTCAAAACGATAGATGCCATCAATCAGCGAGTTGAAGGAGGGGCCGCTCGTGGCAGCAATCTTTTTCATAGTTTTCTGGACTTTAATGTTGCTGAAGGCCAAGGGGTCTATTTTGCTAACCCTCAGGGCATTGAAAGTATCCTGTCACGGGTGACGGGACAGAATCCATCTCATATTTTGGGGCGATTGGGAGTCTTAGGCCCAGCAGACCTCTATCTACTCAATCCCAATGGGATTGTGTTTGGCCCCAATGCCAGTTTGGATATTCAAGGCTCGTTTTTTGGTTCCACTGCCAGTAGCATTGCTTTAGGTGAGGAGGGCATATTTAGTGCGGTGGCTCCACAACAAAGCCAACTGCTCTCTGTTCAGCCACAGGTTGGTTTTCTGAGCCAAGCGGCTGATCACCCAGGATCGATCATTAACCAAGCCCAGTTAACCACGGGCCAAGATCTCAGTTTGACGGCGGGGCAGTTGGATTTACAGGGGCAATTACGGGCCGGAAGCAATTTAACCCTACAAGCCGCAGATAGTCTCAAGATTCGAGATGGTGAGACCAGTCCATTTGTCGCCGCAGCAGGTAAGAATCTCTTAGTCCAGGGCAATCAATCTGTAGATATTTTTGCATTGAATCACTCTAAGAGCGGGTTTTTCTCAGGTAGGGATATGGTGTTGCGATCGACTAATCCAGTCGGTGGAGATGCCCACTATACCAGTGGAGGAAGTTTTTTAGTTCAACAACTTAATGGTGAACCAGGAACCTTATTTAGTCCCTATGACCCAATTATCCGATCTCTAGGAGATGTTAGTTTTGACAATTATGTAGGAAGTTCTCTACATATCCTGGCTGCGGGCTCAGTCAACATTAACACCGTCAATATTACTGGTCCTGAAATAGGAGCATCAGGAACAGATTTTATTCAGGAAGCCGTTCAACTGTCTGATGGGAGCACAGTAAATATTGATGGTAGTTCTCAACCAACACTGGATGTTAGAGCTGGTGTAGACCCAGCAGAAATTATTACTTCACAAATTACAGGTGTTGATGCCAGTACAGATTCCTTTTTGCCTAATCCTCCAAATTCAAGCACTTTACCAACTAGCACCAATATCGATATAGGAAATATTGTTATTCCACCCCAAGGTCTAGTTTATTTAACAACTCAGTACAAACCTAATTTGGAATTATCAGCTGGCGAGATCACTATATCTGGTGGGATTGACGCTAGTAGCTTTGGAGGAGATGCTAGTTCGGTCATCCTAGATGCACGCAATAACATCGTGTTCCCTGGCAGTTTTATTAACGCTGCTTCTTTTGGTTCTGGTAATTCTGGGGATATAACCCTTTTGGCCAATCAAAATGTTTCCATTTTGAATAGTGGCTTTTTACTAACAACTATTTTTTTTGGACAAGGAAAAAGCGGAAGAATAAGAATCCGTGCTGGTGAGACCTTCCTAGTAGATAACAGCAATATCTTTAATCAAGTAGGTAACCAAGCAACTGGAGATAGTAGTGGTATTGATATTAGGGCAAAGTCTATCAATGTTAATGGTGGTTCCCAGTTATCAACAACTACTTTTGGGCAAGGGAACTCAGGTGACCTGAATCTGCAAGTCCTTGACTTAATTAACGTAAGTGGGACAGGCTCTCGGTTAGATACTAACGTAGGATCTAATACCAAGGTTGATGGCGGAAACTTAACAATTAAAACTAGTAGGCTAACGGTTAGAGATGGTGCCCAAGTATCAGCCTCAACTTTTGGTTTAGGCAATGCAGGAAACTTAACTGTTGAAGCCTCAGAGTCTATTACGTTAACAGGTGAGGCAGATTTTCCAGGTGGGTTGTTTGCCCAAGTAGAGCTTACTGGAGAAGGACGAGGTGGCAACCTAACTGTCGCAACCAAACAGCTAAGTATTAGTAATGGCAGCAAGGTACAAGTTGCAACCTTTGGACAAGGGGACGCAGGAAATCTTTTAGTTAACGCCTCAGATGTGAATATATTCAATTCGCCTAATAATAATTTCTTTTTTACAGGTATTTTTGCTGGAATTCAACAAGACCCTAGATCTATGGTTTTACCCAGAGGAGATGGTGGTAAATTAACGATTAACACTCAACGGCTAAGTATTCGTGATGGCGGAAGAGTAACTGCTTCAACATTAGGTGATGGTAACGCTGGAGATTTGCTAGTTTCTGCACGAGATTTTATAGAAGTTGTTGGAACTAATGGCATAGGAGCACCAAGTATACTCGGTGCTCCAGTAAATCCCCTTGAAGTGAATACTCCCGTGAGTTTAGAAAATGCCGTTGGGAATGGTGGTAACGTCACCATTCAAACTAAACAGTTGAGTATTCGAGACGGAGCAAGAGTATCAGTTAGTACCTTCAGCAAAGGTGATGCGGGCATTTTGAAAATTAATGCATCTGATTTAGTGGAGATAAATGGATCATCTACTGATTTAGTTGAAACAAATGGAGTATCTATTTCAACTGTTATACCCAGTGAAATAAGTGCTGCTGTGGATTTTGAAGGTAATGGTCAAGGTGGAGAAATATTTATTAGCACTGGTAAACTAAGAATTTTAAATGGAGGACTTCTAACCAGTCGCAGTCAAGGTTTAGGAAGCGCTGGAAATATCAATGTTGATGTCCGTGATCGATTTACGGCCATTGATGGAGAAATTTCTACCAGTTCTACTCAAGCGTCTGGTGGAGCAATTAATCTTAAGGCAGGTGAAATTCGCCTATTCGGTGACAGTGATATTCGCACTAATGTTGCCTTTGGTGTTGGTGGAAGTGGCGATATCAATTTGACTGCTGATTCTATCCTCGCCTTTGATGACAGCGATATCTTAGCTTTTGCTGATCCAAAACAAGGTAAAGGCGGCAATATTACCCTGAATACCCCTGCCTTCTTTGGTGAAAACTTCTTTGGCGTTATTCTTACTGGCGTTGACCCAGATACCCTTGATGGCAATGACCGCGTTGACCTGAACGCCACTGGGCAAACCTCAGGCATCATATCTGTGCCAGATGTGAGCTTTATCCAGAATAATTTAACTGAGCTGCCGGAAAACCTGGTGAACCCGGAGAATTTACTCGCAAATAGCTGTATTATCCGCACTGCCGATCAAGAACAAGGAAAGTTCATTGTTACTGGACCCGGAGGCTTACCTAAACGTCCGGGTGATGCTCCCCTATCCTCTTTTCCTACAGGCACTATCCAAACCCCTACCAACCCACCCACCTCTCCTCAATCTCAGCGTGCTCCTAACAAGCAATCGGAGACATCCATCGTGGAACCTCAAGGCGTGTATCAACTCAACAATGGGCGATTGGTGATGAGCCGGGAATGCTCTGATTTATGATCAAAACCTTCTCAGCTCTACCTGATGTGTAGCTATTGCTTACAAATTTTGGCATTACTGCAATTAACCCTCCTGAATTGCTGAGACTGGCCTTAGATCGCTCCAGGTTGAGCTATGAGTGGCGGCAAACCCTATCGATCAAACTTGTGGCTTTCAGGAGTTTGGGGCATGACGTCATTTGGTTCTCTAACAGAAATATTTATCAATAATTGACTAATTTTTTAGTTGCAAGCCATTACCCAATATCAATGATTTCAAAGGCTGGATCCATTTTTTGAACCTTATTTTTGCAGAAATTACATTTAGTTAAAAACTTTGCCTGCAAATACTAAATATTGAGAATCTATGTCTCTTTTACTGCAATTTTCTTTAGCAATTGTGGATCTTATGCAAGCTGTACCTTAACTAAAGCCGAAGCAGTAAAATCTGGGATTGATGACTTGTAGGGTTTCTAAAAAAATATTTCCGAACACGGAATAATAATATTTTATTTTATACTGCGACATTAATATTATTGATTTTAGGTATAGGTAAAGTGAACCCTAATTTGAGGTTTATTGTTGGTTTTGGCTCTGTTTCTGTTGTTTTTTCCGGTGCCAGCATTCCCGCTCAAGCGCAAACATCAGTGCCTCCAGGTGTTGATTTGCCCCCTACTACTCCAAGCACCATTGAGCGCACCTTACCCACCCCTTCCGAAACAGCCCCCCGGTCTATTCCCAATTTGGAGGCTCCGCCCGATTCCAACCTCAAGGTTCCCGATCTGTTAAACCCACCCGAGCCCGGTAACTTACCTGAACAACGTTTTCCGGTTCGGCAGATCGAAGTTTTGGGTAATACGGTCCTTCAATACGAAATTACCCAGTTGGTGACTCCCTTTGAGAACCGTGACGTTACCTTTAATGAATTAATTGGGTTACGGTCTGCGATTACCCAACTGTATATCGACAACGGCTATATTACCTCTGGCGCTTTTTTGCCCAATAACCAAGATCTCAGTGACGGCGTAGTCCAAATACAGGTGGTTGAAGGCGAAATTGAGCGGATTGAGATTAGAGGCTTGAAACGGCTACGAGAGTCTTATGTGCGCGATCGCATCAACTTAGGCACGGATCCTCCTCTCAATCAGCAGCGCCTAGAACGAGAGCTACAGCTCCTTCAGCTCGATCCACTCATTGAGAAAATAGAAACCGAACTGACTGCTGGGAGTACACCAGGGCAAAATATTTTACTGGTTGATATTGATCAAGCCCCCGGTTTTCAAACCAATCTCGCCTTTGATAATTACCGAGCCCCCAGCGTTGGCACCTTACAGGGCACGGTTGATATCGCTCATAATAATGTCCTGGGGTTTGGTGATCGCATCTTCGGAACGTACAGCCTTTCGGACGGTTTAAACACCTTCGATTTAGGCTATAACGTCCCCATCAATGCCCGCAACGGTTCTGTGGGTGTCCAGTTCAGCAATAGCGATAGCGAGATTGTGGAAGCCGCGTTTCGCGATCTAGGGATTAAAAGTGATTCCCAAACCTTATCCTTTAACCTGCGACAACCCATTATTCGTAACCCTGAACAGGAATTGGCGCTGGGATTGGGGTTTGATCTGCGTCGGAGTCAGACCTTTCTGCTGGATAACATCCCCTTTTCCTTCTCTCCCGGTCCACGAGAGGGAGAATCGAAGGTGCGCGTATTGCGGTTTACGCAAGATTGGATTGATCGAAAAGCCCAGCGGATTCTAGCTGCGCGATCGCAGTTTAGTTGGGGACTGAATATCTTTGATGCCACGGTCAACGACACCGGACCCTCTGCTGAGTTTTTCTCCTGGTTGGGTCAATTCCAATGGGTACAACAGCTCTCAGCTCGCCATCTTATGGTCACCCAAGTTAGGGCTCAATTAACGCCCGATTCTTTACTGCCTTTGGAAAAATTCAGTATGGGTGGCATTGATACTGTGCGAGGTTATGCTCAAAATCAACTGTTGGCCGACAATGGGGTTCTTGCTTCAGTTGAATTGCGGATTCCCCTGTTATCTGATGTGGATCGCTTACAACTAACTCCCTTCGTTGAAATGGGTCAGGTCTGGAATAATTCTGGACTCGATCTTGAACAGTCCACCTTAGCCAGTATTGGTCTGGGTGCAAGGTGGAATATTTATAAGGGGCTTAGAGCCCGCGTGGATTTTGGTATTCCCTTGATCAACACGAGCGATCGGGGAAATTCGCTACAAGAAGCAGGCTTTTACTTTTCTCTTCAATACACTCCCCCTGGTTTTTAAGAACTGCGGGTGCTGTTCATTTGAGTTCTAGAGTGATGGGTATGGAAAGCTTGGTAATACCCATTATTTCACGGTCACATTGTCAACGCTGATATCTAGGTCTGCACACTCTATCGCCTGTAGCTGTTATGGATAGTCAAAAATCAGGATTGTTCATCGGGCTATCCACGCTAGATATGATTTATCTCGCCGCTGGTCCTCCTCAAGCCAACCAAAAGCTAGTCGCCCAAGACAGTCTAATTGCAGCAGGCGGCCCCGCCACCAACGCCGCTGCCACCTTCGCCCACCTCGGCAATACTACGCATCTCCTCTCTGCCCTGGGCCAGCATCCCATTACCCAACTGATGCGTTCCGACCTAGCTAGCATCGGCCCATCCATCTATCTCGCCGACCTTACCCCCTCTCACACCCAATCGCCTCCTGTGTCCTCCATCGTCGTTACCCAAAGGACAGGCGAACGCGCCATCATTTCCCTCAATGCCCAGCGCCAAATCGCCCAGCCCGACCAAATCCCTCAAGATCTATGGGAAAAGCTCAACACCACCGATATTATTCTGATGGACGGCCATCAAATTCCTGTCAGCCTCGCCATCGCCAAACAAGCCACTGACATCCCCACCGTCCTAGATGGCGGCAGCTGGAAACCTGGCCTAGAGAGTGTTCTGCCCTATATCAACTATGCCATCTGCTCTGCCGATTTCCATCCCCCCGGCTGTCAGAACACCCATGCCACACTGGCGTACTTAAAACACATCTTGCCTGAACCGACCCGCATTGCGATTACCCAAGGCGATCAGCCCATTCTCTACTGGGATGGCACCACCGGCACCGTGCCCGTTCCCCCCATTTCCCCCGTTGATACCTTAGGCGCAGGCGATATCTTTCACGGTTCTTTCTGCCACTTTATCTTGCACAGCGATTTTCCCCGGGCCTTAGCCCAAGCCGCGCAAGTTGCATCAACTGCTTGTCAGTACTTTGGCACTCGGGCCTGGATGCAGTCTGATCGCCAATCTGCCCCCTAGCTTCCACACGGCTCGTCCTATTGAGCTTACGCAAGCATGAGTTGGCACTGAACTCGGCGTACGAAATTCTCTATACTGCTTAATGCACCCCTGATGTAGCTGATAACGATGGTCCCCTCACGTGTCAGTCCAAACATGGGGGAGAATCCTCATCATTGACACCATTCTGCATGTTTCCATCTTTTTTGCCCCCTGGCGTTTCCCAACTGACTGAAGAGACCTCCATTGCTCTAGCGCAGAAGATTCAGCAAGAAGCCATTTTTACCCCGCTTCGCCCCGACCCTATCCAAACCACCTATGTCCGGCAAGGAGAAGGAGGCGTTCCCCTGGTGCTGCTGAATGGCTTTGATAGCTCCCTATTAGAATTTCGGCGACTGATTCCCAAGCTATCGCCCCATATAGAAACTTGGGCGTTGGATTTGTTGGGGTTTGGCTTTACAGAGCGGCCTGCAGGCGTTGCCTTTAGTCCCACGAATATGAAGGCTCATCTTTATAGTTTTTGGCAGCAGATGATCCAACGGCCTATGATCCTGGCCGGGGCTTCCATGGGGGGAGCGACGGCCCTAGATTTTGCCCTCACCTACCCGGAGGCAGTAGAGAAGCTGGTGCTGTTGGATAGTTCCGGCTATGCTCCTTCTCCCAAAGCGACCAAGTTTATCATGCCGCCCTTTGATCGGTGGTTGACGAATTTTCTGCGCAGCCCTCGGGTGCGGCGATGGGTGAGTGTACAGGCCTATTGCGATCGCAGCTTCGTTACCCCCGATGCCGAATGCTGTGCATCCCTGCATTTAGAGGATCCGAATTGGCACCAAGCCTTAGTGAGCTTTACCAAAAGTGGGGGCTATAACTTCCTCTACGACACCATCAAAGACATCCCTCATCCCACCCTTATCCTCTGGGGAGAAGGAGACAAAATTATGGGGGTTAAAGATGCCGATAAATTTGATCAAACCATTGCCAACAGCCAACTAATTTGGATTCCCAACTGTGGTCACGTCCCGCATCTAGAGCAATCCCAACTCACCGCCAATTATATTTTGGAGTTTCAAGCCACTCACGCCGCTTATGCGAGTCGTGAAACCTAAGGTCAGTTCCTCGAAACCTATGCTCGGTATTCATCCCTATGACTATCCCGTTTATCTTGGCATCTGCTTCACCTGCTCGTCGGCAACTCCTCCAGACCGTGGGTATCGATCCGATCGTTCAGCCCAGTCATTTTGACGAGTCCCAAATCACAACGACCGATCCAGAAGCCTTAGTGACCACCCTGGCGACGGGCAAAGCTGAAGTCGTGGCTCAGCAGCAACCTCCTCCTGCTTTGGTCTTGGGGTGCGATTCTGTCTTAGAACTCGGGGGAGAAATTTTCGGCAAGCCCAAGGGAATTGAGGATGCGATCGCATGCTGGCAAACCCTGCGTGGCCAAACAGGACGTTTACTCACAGGACATACCCTGATCGATCGACAACAAAACCGTCAGCTGGTGCGCTGCCAAATCACTGAAGTAGACTTTGCCCCACTCACGGACTCCCAAATTCGAGCCTATGCAGAAACAGGCGAACCCTTGCATTGTGCAGGCTGCTTTGCCCTGGATGGTCGAGGCGGACTGTTTGTGGATCGGATTAGGGGCTGCCATAGTAACGTCGTTGGCCTCAGCCTGCCGTTGCTGCGTCAAATGCTGGCAGAGCTAGGGTACGACGTTACAGACCTGTGGTTTAACGAATAACCTTGACGGGGGTGCCTACAGAAACCAGCTCAAACAGCTCCCGAATATCCTCGTCATACATCCGCACACACCCGTGGGAAGCAGCTGTACCCACAGAGGATCGATTGGGCGTACCGTGAAATCCAATCCAGTTTTTGCCATTGGTCCAAAAGCCTAACCAACGGGTGCCTAGTGGATTATCAGGGGCACCCCCCGGAATCACATACCCGTTACCCTGAAAAGGATTTTTCCAAGGTGGATTGCGGACTTTAGTTTTAACTGCAAAATCCCCGACTGGGGTTTGCCATCCAGCTTTCCCCACCGCCACCGGATAGGACTTGAGAACCTGATCGTTCTGAAATAACGTCACTTGACGACGACTAAGACTGAGTTCTAATCGTTGAGTAGCATGGGCACCGGGTAAATATTTTTGAGATTGTGCCAAACTCGGCAAAGGGACTTCAGGAATAATTTCCTCAGTGGCATAAGCCAAATTAAGTGAAGTCAGAAAGCCAATCGGGATGGCCATGCAAATAACTTTAATAAATCCTATTTTCATGAAATAAAGGAGAACAACAGTGGGATTCAAGTCTTGTTATACCTAGAAAAAACTAGATATGTCGAGCTATTGCTTGATATTTTTAGTAAACACCATAAAATGGTTTTGCTTTAGCTTAAGGGTATCTCAAAAATAATTTTGTAGAAGAAAATTATTCTTATTAGCTAATAATTATCTTAAATCCTTTAACGCGTCAAGCAACTTTGCTACAAAGTCCTTTGAAGCCCTTAGCGAATCGAACCGTATTCACACCCCTTGATTGACCCACCCGATAGACGTCCTGATCGGCTTGACGCCAGTTAAGCTAGCCCCCGCTTCAGCTCAGGAGCCATGTCGCCTATTTGTCTGTAGTTTTTTCAAAGATCAACTTGATATTCATGCTCTAGGTGCTTGATCCTCTGATCAAAGTTTGAGAGTTGTGCCTTAAGATCTAGCGGGATTTCTGCTGTTAACTGGATAATCGGAACACTCGTATCAATCAGACTTTTGGCCAGCAAGTAGTACTCGATCAGTTCACTCAAAATGTGATACCGATTCTCAAAGTAGCGGCGCTCTTTTGGCTTCTTTGACAGTGAATCGATCTGAAATAGTTGGTCCTCATCATAGGGACGTAATCGTTGAATGGTGTGATATAGATGGGAAAACTCTTTCTGTAACTGTTGAACGCGCTGACCCCAATCAGCACTTTGTCTCAACAGTCGCTGTTCTAGGAGTAACCGACTGCGAATCTGGGGATTTTCTTCTCCACCTCGGTGGACTCTGGCAATGGCGATAGCCACGGCAAAGCTACTCGCAATGGCCGCAACTATAATTGCAGCAATCGCTCCTTGCAACGCCAGCCCCAGCCCGAATATCAATATAGCTGCCCCGATTGCACCTTGAAGCTGAAACTTGCGAATGTTCTGGCGTGGATGCACCAGAATCACCGGATTTGCAGTCTTTTTCTCGATTAACAAAATGGGCTTGAGTTTGCCTAATCCCTTCAGGGGCGTTAGTAAAACAATGGGTTCATCAATCTTGATGAGCTTGTTCAGGGCAACGGTTTTGGTTGCCCCCGTATCGAGCTGGATGCGGGCTTGATAGACTGCCCGGCGATGATAGCTATACCCTAACCAAGCGCCAACCACAGTCCCCGTAGACGCAAAATAGATGGAATGACAATTAGAACACAGTACTGAGCATTTGCGCAGATACTGCTTGTCATTGGGTATGTATAAAGTACTTTGACAGGTTGGGCAAATGCTTTTCATCCCCAATCCAGACGGATGACAGTTTGGCCCATTTTCATTAAAAGAGTGACGAAATTTCTACAGCGGGTTAGTCAAAGGATACTACCGTTTTTGATTCCCCTCAACCCCCAATCCCAGCGACCTGCCACCGATACAGCTAGAGGCCAGAGCCTCAACTAGGCCTCTCACTGCTTCTGATCAGCATCCAGTAATAGGGCTGCGGCATATTTTGCTTCAGCCGCCGCTAAAGGGTGATTTTGCATCATGGCCACAACGATAGCGCCCTGCACTAAGAGCAATAGCTGTCGGGCTAAACGCTCTGTAGATTCGAGTCCCTCGACCTCTGTCACCAAACGGTGGATAAACGTATAGACTGCCTGCTGATGGTCTAATGCGGCTTGGCAACCTGGATGGTTAGGGTTGGCTAACTCAACGGTCGCATTAATAAAGGCACAACCCCGAAAATCTGGGCTCTCAAACCATTCTTGCAAGACATCAAACAAGCGGAGAAGTTGCTGCTTTGGTTCAGAACTACCCTCTTCAACTCTGGCGACAAACCACTGACGCCATTGCTGATCCCGTTGGCGCAGAAATGTTTCAATCAAGGCATCTTTGGACTTGAAATGGTTATAGAGGGACATCTTCGCCACACCGGACTCGGCAATAATCCGATCAATGCCAACATTCTGTATCCCTTCGCGATAAAACAACTGGCTGGCAGTTTCCAGAATACGCTCACGAACCGGCTTGCGAGATGCTTGAGAAGCGGACATGGACTCACGGGAGGATGTAGTAGGCTTCAGCTTATCATTCAGTTCAGGAGATGGAGCCGTTCCTAGGGTGGGCAACCTGCTCTTCGGTTCCCTGAGCGAATTCGCTTTTAAACTCAGGGGTTAAGATTGCCATGCCTGTTTGTACTGCAGGCCTCTGGCCAACCCGCTCCAGCCAAGTCTGAGCAGAAGGATATGGATCTAGATTCACTTCTAAATAGTCATAGGCGGCAACCCATGGGTAGGCAGCAATATCCGCGATTGAATAGTCGCCAGCAATAAAATCACTCTCTTGCAATCGCCTCTCTAAAACACCCAACAAACGTAAGGTTTCTTGCTCATAGCGGTGAATGGCATAGTCAATCGGCTCAGGAGCCGATCGGCGGAAATGACCTAGCTGTCCAAACATCGGGCCAACGCCAGCCATTTGAAACATCAACCACGCCATAACCTGGGCTCGAGGAGCAACCTGTGTGGGTAAGAACTTGCCGGTTTTTTCTGCCAGGTAAATCAAAATAGCACCAGACTCAAACACCGAGACACCCGTATCTTCGTCTTTGATCGTGGGGATTTTACTATTGGGATTAAGGGAAACAAACGCTGGCGTAAACTGCTCCCCCTGACTCAAGTCAATTTTATGAATCGTGTAAGGTAACCCCATTTCTTCCAGTAGAATGGCGGGCTTGCGTCCATTAGGGGTGGTATAGGTGTAGAGGTGAATCATGGCCAGTACCTTTCAAGTTTAAGATTGGGATTGGATTATGGAGTTATCGCCTTCCAGACGGCTAGACGGTCTTTGGCCAGCTCCCTGTCTTGTGCAGGAAAGGAGAAAATTCTTGGAAGTCGATCTGCAAGGGTAATGCTGACTTGAGTAAGAAACCTGCTTCCAGACTGACTTGAACGAGTCGCTCTGCTCCTTCAAAAGACTGCAAGTCTTCGCCCTCCCACATCACGTCGGCCTTGCCCGTCAGTGTCAGTAAATCCCCCGTTTGAAAGTTGGGGAAAAGTAACCCGACTCGTGGATCAAGGATCAGATTACCGATGGTATTAAACGCCAGGTTGCCCGCAAAGTCAGGGAAGGTCAGCGTTTTGGCATTATCCACTCGAACAAACCCAGGTTTGCCGCCGCGATGGGAGACATCGACGCCATGCGCTAGGTTAGACGCACTATCGACATAGCGAGTCGCGATAAAAAAGGTATCAGCTGATTCAACCCAAGATTGAAAATCAGAATCCAAAGCTGCAACGGCAGTCCCAACAATCTCTTGGTTTACTTGTTCAGGGATAAACTGTACTGCTCGTTTTTGAATGTACTGAGGACAGTTGCCAAAGGTTTGTTTCACCGCCACGATAAATCCATCAGAGGTGATCTGATGGATCACGCCATTCATCCGGTTGCGTCGTCGGCTGTATAGATCTATCCCCAACAACCCTATATCAGCGCCTACCTTCAGGTTTTGATGGAGTGGGTCAGCCGCTATGGACTGAGTTTGAATGCTCAAGGTTTGCGGATCCGGGGAGGAGATAAAGCCGGGCTGTCCGGCCACAATCGAGGCCCAAGGGCGTCCCTCCTTATCTAAGCTACCCACGAGCAGGAAAGGCAGCTGCGGATAAAAGGTCCGATGCTGTTCTGGCAGAAAGTCTCGGATGATTCGGCGGCCTTGTTTTTCCATGCGATCGCGAATTCCATACCGTTCTTGAACGGCCTGTTCTCCGGCATGAAACGGGGATGTTTCTCTTGTCCAGCCCGACATAGGAATTGCCTCATCCACTCACTCTAAAAACCAATTAGCCAGCCGCAATCAATTCCATCCGAATCCCACTAGGAATGGCGCACATCATATGGTGCATTGGGGTGCCCCCCAATGACTCCGGTGCAAACTCAATCTCAACACCAGGTGTCTGGCTCAAGGTTTGATGTAAATTGTTTAAGGTAGACAGGCTATCCACTTTGAGGGCAAAGTGGTGCAGACCAATCACATGCTTGCGATCAAAGGGCTTTGCTTGTTCGGGGTGAACGGCTTGCCACAAGGTGATCATAATTGAGCCATCCGAGACAAACACAGCAGGGTAATCCGGTTTTTCACCTACTTGCTTAAATCCCAGGGTGTCAATAAAGAAATCACGCGTTTGTTGTAAATCTAGAACCGTTAAGCCAATATGGTGGGCTCCTTGAGTCACTGTAATGTTAGCCATACATCAGTCCCTTTGGTTTCAATGACATAAACACAGGCAATTAGCTGTTCTAGAACGCTCTCAAAGTCAGTCACAAACGTGGAACGGACTCTGTGCCGATACACAACTGGCTGAACACCTGTCACCAATATTTTATACAGACCTGTCTGTATATTGTCAACTCCTGGAGTTCCCTTGCGCCATTCGGAACCCTGCATATATGGGCCGCAGTAAGAGCTGGGGGCTACAGAAGATCCATCGCATAGGCATCTGGCCCCCGTCCACACTGCCCTATGACATCAGTGGGAAGAAGGCGTTGATCAAGCAGCAAAGGCCATTATGGCAATTGTGAACTCACCATTAATAAAATGACCTAATATCGAGCGGGTAAATAGCTGACCAACCAAGGACATCCAGTCTGAGCCTGCTGTATGCGCACAGGAGGTCAATTTGCCTCAACCTGCAAACAGGATTCATCTGATGTTCTTGCTGCTAGCTTAAAACAACTCTGGAGATCTGATGAGGTTAAGCACTCAGTTTGGATAATTCCAAGGTATTCCATTCCGGCTCTAGTAAATGGACCAAAAGTAGATTCACAACCTGTTGAGCTGAGTGGTAGCAGTCTTCATGGAGGCCCGTTCCCCAAGTCCATCCTCCTGTAAAGTAAATACTGTTTTGCCCTTGAACTCCCCTACGATGTCTCCCCCACAAAAGTTTTTGGGCTTTTAGGGCTTTAGCATTAACCATATTGTGCTTAAAGTATGTCTGGGCAGGTGTGCCATCAAACTGCTTGAGAACATACTCCTCTGGAATGGGAATGGCAGGGTTGAGCGTGACAAAATATTCTTCACTTGCCGCTTGATACAGATGGTGGTTGGCATCATTTTGGTGCCGATTGCAAACGTAGGAAATAGTGTAGGGACGCAGTTGCACATCGCGATGGATTAACAAGTTGTAAGTACGCCAATGTGCCTGATTGGGTGGGAGCAAAGGGGCATAGGTATGGGCAATAGCCACACTATTGTTGTAACTAAACTGACTCAGCACCTGCACCATATCACTCGTGATCCCCTGCTGAATCAACTGTAATGAAGTGGAAGCATGGCAGGCCATAATGGCAGCATCAAAATGCTCAAATTCGCTGTGGTTAAGCAGAATATTGACACCTGATGTATCGCCTAATACTTGAACCGCAGCATTACAGACAATGGATACGCCTTGCTGAATCAGAGCATGTTGTAAGGCATCGATCCAGGTCTGACAACCGCCTTCGATATAGACTCGCTCGGGTGAATCCCCCCCAAAGCCTTCCTGTAAGCAATAGTGATTCATAATCGCGACAAACGACATTGTCGACGGTGCCGTATCGTTGACGAAATACATGCCGTTGATGCGAGGGTAAAGATTGTACTCAACGAACGCCGCTGGGTAAAAATTAGGATCGTGATCGGGGTTATTTTCATTGCGGTATTGAATATACTCAGCCACTGAGAATTCAGTGAATGTTGGATCTTGGCAATCCAATGGGGCTTGTCGACTAAAGTTGTCAAAACCCTTCTGTACCTCAACAGGCATCGTGGTAAAAGCTCTAGATCCCGCTTGATAACCAGGCTCAATAACATAAGAAATAGAACCATCCAACGTGCTAAATGCTGCTGAGTTTTCCAGCGGTTTATAGGGGACCTTTAACTCCTTCAATAGAGCCAGTATATTTTTGTACGTGGCAAGATTAAAATCATTTACACCTAAATCAGCCCAGCGCAGCGTAGATGAGTGATGGGAGTTGCCAATATTGAACTGTACAGTTTGGACATTTCCACCGACTCGAGTATTTTTTTCAAAAATAGTAATTGAAGCATCAGGTCTTTTTTTCTTGAGCAAGTAAGCAGCTAATAAGCCTGAAATCCCTGCCCCAATGATTGCAATTTTCATCTCCCACAAAGCTCCGTAAATATTCATTGGCGGAGGAAACACATGCTGTTCATGCTGTAACTCTCCCTGGGTCTTCTTGCATAATGCCCCGATTATTTAGCAATCCGACACTTCCACTGTGGCCTTCTTATGATGAGTCATTTGAACACCCAAATATTCTTTATAACTGATAACCTAATCGTAAAATTTAACCTGTAGTTTTAACTTTCTATTCTTCAACTCCCTCACATAAATTTATGGTTAACCTAAGCATTAAAGAAACTCAATGGTTTATAGATCAGGTCATCTTTCCTTTATAAAGGTATATTGGTTCCTAAAATAAGAGGCAATAATTCTACTGCAGAAAAAGATAGATATTTATGGCAATGGTTATTTCATTGCTAGAATAAATTCTATAACTATTTGGTGGCTAAATTTTCTTGCAGTACAGAAAAACTTGTATTTAAATTATTGAGGTTTAGATAAATAAACGCAAGGATTTTTTGGATATATTTTAGGCATAAATATAGAAATTATGTTTTCTAGCTTATGTAACTTAAGAGCTGATTTTAGCACTGACATACTAGTAGAAACTTAATAGTCAAAATATTCTTCTGTAGAGACTTTAGAAAAAATAAACGCAAGGATTCAGGTGGCAAAAGATTGACGAAATAAGAGGGATGGCTAGGGGATCAATTGGGTGGCAAGCTATATCGTGCGCAGCCAGGTCAGTTTGCGTCTAGAATCAAATCTAGAATTCAGTGTTCACCCTTGCTGGATCTTGCCAAACTAATTGAATGTGGTTGAGGTCCAAAATACCGATCGCAGTCTCCCCTTCCATGACTTGTAACTGAGACTGTCCCGACTTTAGCAATATCGATAATGCTTGTCGCAAAGAGCGATTACTGCCAATTTTAGGTAAGTGTGAGATTACGAAGGAAGTGGATTCCATCACACTGCGGACAGGTAAAACGGATAGCTGTTTCAGCACGTCTTGAGTGCCTACTAGTTCTTCGACAAAGACGGAGGCAGGCTGGGTCAAGATTTGCCAAGGTGTACCGTACTGGACTAACAGCCCTTGGTTAAGGATCAAAATGCGATCGGCCAATTGTAAGGCTTCTTCAATGTCATGGGAGACAAACAAAATCGTTTTCTGGAACTGTTGCTGTAACTGCAGAAGCTTGACCTGTAGAGATTTACGAGTAATGGCATCCAACGCACCAAACGGCTCATCCATCAGTAGCACTTCCGGGTTGGCTGCTAAAGCCCGCGCTAACCCTACCCGCTGTTGCTGTCCACCGGAGAGTTGACTGGGGTAACGTTGGCCAAACGCTAGAGGCAGTTGAACCAACTCTAATAATGCTTCCACCCGAGCTGCCATTTCAGTTTTCGACCACCCTAATAACTTAGGAACTACCGCAATATTTTGAGCAATGGTCATATGGGGAAACAATCCCGCTTGCTGAATCACATACCCCATCCGACGACGCAGAGTGGTTAAGGGAATGGTTTGAATATCGTTATCGTTAATAAAGATCTGTCCTGTGGTTGCTTCGTATAAACGATTGACGAGCTTTAACAGTGTGGTTTTACCACAACCCGAAGGCCCTAAAATCACAACCACTTCCCCAGCGTTGACCTCAAAGGTGCAGTTGCGCAGTGTTGGCTCTGGCATGCCTGGAAATTGTAAGCTTACCTGTTTAAAGTGCAGCATCGTCTAGGTGAAAGTGACTGCGTAATGCATCTACTACAGATCCAGCATTATGAAGGGTCCAACCTGTCATTTACCGATTCCAGACGAGTACTTTTCGACTCATCCGCAACGTTGTGGCTACATATTTAGGCCCTCAGAATAAGAACCATAACATTGTCGAGCGCAATGACTATCAGCCGTAGAACGATTGCGGTATAGTTTGTACTGCGGGTAAAGGGTTAGCACCGGAGAAAAACAATGCCAGTTGCCGTTGGAATGATTGAAACCTATGGATATCCAGCTGTTTTATCAGCAGCAGATACCATGGTTAAAGCCGGTCGTGTGGCCCTGATGGGGTACACTAGCTGCGCCAGCGGTCGCTATGTGGTCTCCATTCGTGGACCTGTGGCGGAAGTGAAACGGGCGATGGAGGCAGGTATTGCTGCTGTTGAAGGGATGCCTGGTTCGGCCAAAGTCGAATCCCACTATATCGTGCCGAACCCCCCTGAGAATATTGAGGCGATTTTGCCGATTGATTACTCAGAGCGTTCGGAACCCTTTCGCACTTGAGGCGAAGGATAGAACCTGCCAGCGCTAATTTATATTTACACTATCGTCTTTGAGGAAAGAAGGAATGCCACAGGCAGTTGGGTCACTGGAAACGAAAGGATTCCCCCCCGTATTGGCGGCAGCAGATGCCATGGTCAAAGCTGGGCGCGTGACCTTAGTGGGTTATATCCGTGCGGGAAGTGCTCGGTTTACGATCAATATTCGTGGGGATGTCTCTGAGGTCAAAATGGCCATGGATGCTGGTGTGGCAGCGGCTGAAAAGACCCCAGGGGGTGTATTAGAAACTTGGGTGATTATTCCCCGCCCCCATGAAAATGTGGAAGCGGTGATGGATATCGAGTATGGCGATGAAGTCGAAGAATTCCGCCTGGCCGTTGAAGGACTGGCCTAAGGGGTTATCTCTCCCTATCCGCTTGGCATTCGTTGTGAGTTAAAGGGGGCAATTTAGGGATCAAGCGATCGCAAGTTCCAACGTTCCAACAGAATTCCTTTCCTTTTAAGACATTGTTGAGGAAATAATCGTTTGCCTCCACCAACGGCCTCGCAGTGAGAGACCGTTGCAGGTATCACATGGCGCAGGGACTGAGTCGGCACTAGGCTCAACCCGATAATGCAATCCTAAGAATAGCTTTTCAGGGGCTGTTTGCTTCAAACTGGATTAGAATTTGCTCATAGTGGTAAATAGACCTGAATTCGGATCTAGATGGCGGATCTACAACCCTATCTCCAGCTTCTTCAAGTCTCTAAGGACGTCACACTGGCCGAATTAAAGGCCGCATTTCGACGTCACGCACGGGAGTGTCATCCTGATCTTCATCCTGACAATCCGAATGCTGAAGCTGAGTTTCAGCAATTAAGTGAAGCCTATGAGATTGTTTCTGAAACACTATACCCTTCCACGCCAATCGATGAATTTAGACATGCCGATCATAGTCAGAGAGTCACAACAGCCCAAGCGTTGTATGCCCGCGCGACGCAAAAGGTAACAGACAGAGATTACGAAGGGGCCTTAGCGGACTATACGGCAGCGATAGACCAGGATCCTGAATTCCTTGATGCCTATCTCAAACGCTGTCAGGTCAGGTTTGTGCAGGGGGATGATTCAGGGGTTTTAGCGGACTGTCGTACCATCCTCAAACTAGATGATACGGTTGCCCAAGCTTATTATTACCAGGGACGAGCCCGTTTTCAGTTAGGGGCCGTTCCCTCTGCGATCGCAGCCTACAGCCAGGCGATTGCCTTAGATGAGTACCATGCCAAAGCGTGGTTCCATCGGGGGCGAGCCCGTCTCGATCTGCAAGAAACGAAATTGGCTCGCAAAGATTTACAGCAAGCTGAATCCCTCTTTCAAGCCGAAGGGAAATCGACTGAAGTGCATCGCGTACAAGTCATCCTCCAAGACCTTGACCATCACCCACGCCGCCCACTTAAGGTCAAATCGCCTAGTCGACGTCCTTTTCGTCGAGAGAATAACTTCCTTAAAGATATCTTCATTACCATTCCTCAGTTCTTTTGGAATCCTAGCGGTGGCTTGCTCCCCACCTTTGCCCGCTTATCTCCAAACCGAGCAAGGATAGTGGGTATAGGATATGCTGCGATCGCAACGCTATGTTTTGTCTTGGCCGCTAATCTCTATCCCCTCGTCTTCGTCTCAATCACCCTATTAGAGCGGATTATCTTAGGCATTGTCCCCTTTCTCAGCTTGGTGGGTCTGAATCAGTTAGCCCGCAACATCACGCGTACGCGAGGGAGCTGGACCAGCGATATTTTTATCAGTGGTGCAACCCTATTACCGTTGGGCCTGCTCATGTTTGTAAGTGGATTGGTCGCACAATTAGGCCCCTGGGGTATTGTCTTATCTGCAACTTACTTAGGCTGTGATGCCGTCTTGATTCTATATTTCGGCTGTAGCCAAATCAACAATCTGTCAGAGCAAAGTGCCACCTTAGCTGTTCCTACTCAGTTCCTGGCAAGTGGTGGCCTCACCTATTGGACCTACACCTTATTGGCCAGCTAACCCGGGGGGATTAAGAAATTGTGATCGTTACACTTATTGTTTTTCTGGGCTGGATTGTTTCCGTCTGTCTCCATGAATTTGGTCATGCCATTGTGGCCTATTGGGGAGGCGATAAAACAGTCAAAGAGAAGGGTTACCTGACGCTCAATCCCCTCAAGTACACCGATCTTTCCCTGAGCTTAGTACTACCGCTGGTCTTTCTATTGATTGGCGGCATCCCCTTACCGGGCGGCGCCGTTTATATTAATCACCGTCTGATTCGGAACCGGAGTTGGGAAAGTGCAATGTCTGCCGCTGGTCCCTTGATGACGTTGCTGGTGGCCGTGTTACTCTCCGTGCCCTTTCGCTTAGGCGCTTCGCCCAACTTTGAGACCTTCGATTTAGAGGCTCTCACCCTTCAGGATCAAGTTTGGCTGGGACTGGCCTTCTTAGGGTTATTGGAAGTAGCAGGTGTGGTCTTAAATCTACTTCCCATTCCCTCTCTAGATGGATTTGGGATTATCGATCCTTGGTTGCCAACATCGATCCAGCGGAAAACGAGGAAACTGAGTCGGTATGGGTTTTTAGTCCTCTTTGCCTTGCTTTGGTTTGTTGATCCGGTCAGTGATGCGTTTTGGCGGTTTGTGTTTACGCTCAGCCAACAGCTCGGTGTTCCCCTATTTATGTCAGGATTGGGCTATCGCGTTTTTAGACAATGGTCTTGGGTACCGTTAATTGTTCTAGTGGCCACGATTGCCATTGGGCAACGACTCAAACCTGGTCTTCAGCAACAAAAAGGGACCTCTTCGAGAGAGACCATCCATTTAAAGCGTGAGATCGCCGCCTCCGATCAGGCAATTGCCAATCACCCCAATCAGCCACAGGTTTGGTACCGACGGGGACAGTTGCTATTAGACGATCAGCAATACGAAGCCGCAGAGGCTGCCTTACACCGAACCATTCAACTCCAGCCGCAGAACGCTGATGCATGGCACTTGCGCGGTATTACTTTGTTATGGATGGAGCAGTATGAGCATGCGATCGCAGCCTTTGACGAAACCCTTCATCTTCAGTCTGATCAGTCCTTAGCCTGGGTACATCGGGGCCGGGCTAAGCGAGGCTTACAGCGCTATGAGGATGAAATTGCTGACTATAACCAGGCCCTCGCCATCGATCCTGATAATGCCAATATTTTGTGCGATCGTGGCCTAGCCCACTACCACTTGCAGCAATATACTGCTGCTCTTGATGATTACGACCGGGCTGCATATCTCGACCCTTCTGCTTGGCAGGCTTGGTATTTAAAGGGGCTTGCCTTAATGCCGCTACACCAGTACGAACGAGCCCTTCGCTGCTATAACCATGCCCTCGATTTGCGAGCCGATGCTGCCCCAACCTGGATTGCTAAAGGTTCGGCTCTATTACAACTAGAGGATTATGAGGGGGCAACAGTCTCCTATGATCAAGCCCTGTCCCTAGAACCGGAAAATGCCACAGCAGTGTACAACAAAGCCTGTACCTATAGTCTGCAGGGGCAATTATCCGCAGCCTTAGCTACATTAGAACAGGCTCTGCAACTGGATCCTAGATCATGTCAACATCTCATTTCTACGGATGCCGATCTAGATCCACTGCGCTCCATACCGGAATTTCAGAAATTGATTACCCGTTTTATCTCCAACTCTGATGAGGCTGCCACTTCCAACTAACTCAGTAAAACAGGCCAGCGGTACAGGATAAATCTCAACAAATTAATCAGCCAAATCGCCATCAAACTCCATAAAAATAGGGTAAACCACTGGGGAAGATGACTAGCCTTGGTGACCCAGGTCTGACTTTGCCAAAGTTGCAATAGCCGAAAGGTAGAATACAAACTGCCAATAATCACCGCAATACCTCTTAAGAAGATAGGTGTCAGGATCAGCTCAGACAGGATTTGGGCGATGAAAACAATCAGATAAGCATCCAATATTCGGCAAATTAAGCGTTGTCGACGGTGCCAAACTCGCATCAGTATGGGCATCAACAATCCCATCAAAGCGACAACCATATGCCAGTAAGGAGCAGGCGGGGGCAGACGGGCAGCAATATCTAGATCCAAGGCAATCCATTGGACCTTAGCTAAGCTCCCGACTAGAAGTGTCAGTAGTGTGGCACTCGTAATAAACCCTAAAATTACTTTTGGCTTCAGGGTGGGTGGGCAAACCATGATCACAGGTCAAAACACTCCCAATACGCCAGCGAAGGATTCCCTTATTCTCCGTGACCGCTAACCTTCTGTCATGCCCTTGTTCAAATCATCCTGTCTGTACTCATTCACCAAAGATGCCGAGACCTATCATCCAGCCCCTTGATAACGCACTACTTTGATCCAATTCACCGCCTGCTATAACGGTTTCAGACACTTTCATGCCTAGGAATAGGGGACTTTGTCTATTGGACTAGGACCGCGAACGCCCTACGCTACACTAAAAAGCGTAAGCAGCATACTTAGGAGCCAATGGCTGACTCTGCCAAGATCATGCGCCATAGCCAATTGTTAAATCGATTGGTGATTGACCGCGACACGACAGAAGAATTGGGTCGGATCGATGTGGTCTGGATGCACCCCCCGGCCCATCGGGTGATGGGGTTTATTTGCAAACCTGGCTTAATGACCAAGCAGCGCTATGCTTTTAACCTCAAGCAGCTTTATCGGATTGGCCCGGAGAGTATTTTGGTCTCCTCAGGTGCTGCCGAAACCAATGTCAAAGAAGTAGCACTGCTAGAAACCCTGATTGGCCTGGAGTTATGGACTGATGTTGGGGAACGGTTAGGCCGGATTATCGATTGTCTCTTTGATCGGCAAACAGGCAATATCACCCACTATCTGTTCAAGTCTGCAGGCTGGCGAGGCTTTACCAGTGGGGTATACCAACTGCCACCGCAATCTGTGATGAGTTTTGGCCGCAAAAAAGTGCTGGTCACAGCCAAAGTGAGTAAAAACCTGAAGATATTTCAAGAAGGATTGGAAGATCGGCTGGTACAGGTGAGCGATCGCATCAAGTCGGGCTATACCCAAGAACTCGATTCCCTCACTGCTCGCGCCCAAAAGCTAACTCAACAGGCGGAAGAACGACTCCAGAAGCTGGCTGAACAAGCCAACGAACAGGTGGAAGCCTTTGGCCAAGCTGAGGAGGAAGAAGACTTCGGTCAGCAGCTCCAGGAAAAATCCCAGAAGCTGATGCAGCAGGCTAAGAAAAAAGGTCGGGCGTTATGGGAGCGAGTCGAAGATGGTGCCTTTAACCTGACGGAAGAACTAGCTAGCCCGACGGAATCCCGTCCGGCGTCTCGTCCAAATGTGGAAGCGGTTACCCAAGAAGACGTGATTAAAAATATTCCGATCGAGGACTTAGAGGATGACGAACCTTGGATCTGAAGCCAGTGCATTGCTAACCCGGATCCCCGAACCGGAGCTAATGGATGATGATGACCAGGCTCGGGCCTATGCGGAGGCGGACTTCGCAGAACCTCATAATCACTTTGTTCAGCTCCTGCAAGAGACCTTCCCTCAGTTACCTAAGACAGGAACAGCCCTAGACTTAGGCTGCGGTCCTGGGGACATTACCCTACGCTTTGCCCGTGCCTTTCCAGCCTGGTCGGTGGAAGGGTGGGATGCCTCGGAGGCGATGCTGAATTTTGGCTATCAGGCCGTAGCCGCAGCCGAACTCCAAAACCGCATCACCCTGAAAAAAGTATATGTACCTCAACGTGATACGGCTAGCGATACCCAACGTGATCCAGTATCGTTTCCCCTTATTTTTTCCAATAGTTTGCTTCACCATTTGGCGGATCCGATGGCCCTGTGGACGGAGGTAAAACAACAGTCAGGGCCAGGAACTTTGGTCTTTATTATGGATTTAATGCGCCCCAAAAAGCGAGAGACCGCGAGGGATTTCGTCGATCTCTATGCCCAGGACGAACCGGAAGTACTAAGACGAGATTTCTTTAATTCGCTATTGGCAGCCTATCGGGTGGATGAGGTGCAAGATCAGCTGGTTCAAGCCGGGTTAGATAAATTACAGGTAAGAGCAGTGAGAGATCGCCACCTTATTATCTGGGGCCAAATTTCGGGTAGTCCACTAAATACCTAGAAGAATGCTGTCTGGTCTCTTTAGCGCAGTCTGCTCGACTTGCTAGTGTAACAGTGGTATCAGATAGGAATGAAGACTGATGAGACTAGAGCTGTGGGAAGCGGTAGATGATTATTTCGTCGATCTCCTGATATCTTCAGATCCAGTGCTAGAAGCTGCCCTGCACGATTGTGATTCAGCAAGACTCCCTCAACACCATGTCTCTCCTAATCAGGGCAAGCTATTGCACCTATTCGTTCAAATTCAGGGAACCCGCCGGGTCCTGGAGATAGGAACATTGGGAGGCTACAGCACTATTTGGTTAGCGCGGGCCTTGCCCTCAGATGGCTATTTGGTAACCCTGGAAGCTAATCCACACCATGCTGAAGTTGCCCGGAAGAATCTGGCTAGAGCACAGCTGATGGATAAAGTCGATCTGCGAGTCGGTAATGCCTTGGAGACCTTGCCTGAGCTGCAATCAGCAGCACCCTTTGATTTTATTTTTATTGATGCTGATAAGCCCAACAATCCCTATTATCTGGACTGGGCACTCCGGCTTGCCAAGCCAGGAACGGTGATTATTGGCGATAACGTTGTGCGCAACGGAGAAGTCGCCAATGCCCAAAGTTCTGATCCTAAAGTCCAAGGGGTGCGTAGCTTTTGTGAATTGCTAGCTGCAAACCCTCGGGTGTCGGCCACGGCAATTCAAACCGTGGGAAGTAAAGGCTATGACGGATTTGCGATCGCACGAGTGACCCACTAGCACTCAGACCAATGAACACCATCGAAGCGCTTACCATTGCCACAAAAAGACTAGTTGTCACCTGACAATAAGATGCTATACGCTGGAACCATAGAGCGTTGTTATGGCAAGACGATCCCATCCCAAACCGGAGGTTGAAGCAGCACTGCAATACGCTGAGCGAAATCAGTGGCGGATTGAAGTGGGTGGGTCCTATGCTTGGGGCAAAATGTACTGCCCCTACAACGATAAAGACTGTAGATGTGGAACCTTTTGTATTGCCAGTATTTGGAGTACGCCCAAGAATCCAGGGAATCATGCCAAACAGATCCGGCGAATTGTTGATAACTGTAGTCGGCACAACCCAAGTGAACCTAGTAATGTAGCGGAATAAATCATGAATGAATATGACTTTACGCTGAAATTTACACTGCAGCCCCCAAACGCTGAAACCACAACTGTTCAACTCGATCCCGATCACTATGTTGAGCAACTCTACGAAAGTGGTTGTGATGATGCCTTAATCGGTGTCGGTAAACAAGGCTTGATTTCACTCAATTTTAATCGTGAAGCACAATCCGCCTATGCTGCTATTGCGAGTGCCATCTCAGAGGTCAAACAAGCCATCCCCTTCGCAACGCTAATCGAAGCAAGTCCTGATTTTGTAGGACTTACAGATGCAGCTAAGATTCTAGGCTGCACGCGACAAAATGTACGAAATCTCATTGTCAATGGTGTACCCAATTCTCCGCTTCCGATCTATGAAGGAACACCTTCACTGTGGCACTTAGCAGACCTATTGCTTTGGTTACAGACGGATAAATCTTATGAGATTGATGATGTTTTGCTGGAAACGGCCCAAATGACGATGAAATTGAATGCTGCTAAGAGTTGGCAAAAAGTCGGGGTAGAGCTGCAAGAGGATATCAAATATTTAGTGGCCTAGGTGATAGGCAGATATTGATCCTCAACAGCATTAATGGATTATTGACAGCCTTTTTGGTCTATCTTTAATTGTTACTTTTAGGCGTTCACCTCATAAAAATGGTTTCAAATCGAATGATACCTGTTGCTCTAACCATTGCAGGTTCCGACAGCGGTGGCGGAGCAGGCATCCAAGCTGATCTACGGACTTTTGCCTTTCACCAGGTTCATGGCACCAGTGCTCTGACCTGCATTACGGCCCAAAATACCGTGGGCGTCAATCGGGTGGATGCCTTACCCCCAGCAGCAGTAGTAGCTCAAATCGATGCGGTTGCTTCCGATATTGGGGTGCAAGCAGCCAAAACAGGGATGCTGCTCAATGCGGAGATTATGGAAGCAGTGGCGGCGGCAGTTCAGCGACAGCAAATACACCAACTGGTGGTTGATCCGGTGATGGTATCGCGGGCTGGGGTAGTGCTGATTGATGAGGTTGAGATCGCAACCCTCACAACCCACTTACTCCCCCAAGCCTTAATCCTTACCCCGAATCGCTATGAAGCCCAAATCCTCAGTGGGCTAGAGATTCACACCCTCATAGATATGTAGAATGCTGCCCGCAAAATCTTCGATTTGGGACCTAAAAATGTCTTAGTCAAAGGCGGAGGCATGAGCGATACGCTTTTAGGTATCGATGTTTGGTTTGATGGCCAACAGATGGAGACCCTGAAGACGGAAACCGTTGCTACGACGAATACCCACGGTACGGGCTGTACGTTGTCGGCTGCGATCGCAGCTAATCTTGCCCTAGATAAACCACCCCTAGCAGCTGCCAAAGCCGCAAAAACCTACGTCACTCAAGCCTTAAAACATGCCTTAGACATTGGTCAAGGTCAAGGCCCCGTTGGCCATTGGTTTCCACTGGTATATGACTTCTCCCGACGCTGATGCTAAGCATACAGCCCGGACTTTTCAAGATTGCTCTTGAAAAGTCCGGGCTTCGTCCGATCTTGTCTAACATTTAGAGCACTAAACAAACCAACCTGTGCCGTTCCTACTATTAGAGTTCAGCAACAGCTACAGCCGTCCGCTGCAGCGATTTGTTAGGTATGTTGCCGACAAAACTATGAATCTCAGTTTCGTAAAACTGAACCATATCCTCTTCAGGCATAACCAGGATATCAAAGTAGTAGAAGCTTGAC
>NZ_JANQOY010000048.1 GCF_028285565.1 Acaryochloris sp. IP29b_bin.148 | reverse complement strand
ATGTACCGATTAAGGAGGTGAACAGAAGAATGGGTAGAACCCTAGAAGATAAAAAGCAAATTGTAGCAGGGCTGCAAGAGAATCTAAATGACACCGTCATGACGATTGTCATCGACTATCACGGATTAACCGTTGCTGAAATTACGGAGTTGCGTAATAAGCTGCGCCCCGCAGGTGCTCAGTGCAAAATCACCAAAAATACCTTGATGCGTCGAGCGATTCAAGGGGATGAAAAGTGGGAACCACTATCAGACTGGTTATCCGATTCCTCTGCTTTTTTGCTGATTAAGGATGACTTAGGTGGGGCGATCAAGGCCTACCAAGCCTTTCAAAAAGCAACGAAGAAAACGGAGCTTCGGGGCGGTGTCATGGACGGCCAACCCCTCTCCAAAGAGGATATCAAGGCCATCGGTGATCTCCCATCACAAGAAGTCTTGATGGCTCAAATTGCTGGCGCTATCAACGCTGTGACGACCAAAGTGGCGGTGGGTATCAACGAAGTGCCCGCTTCACTGGCCCGGGCCTTACAAGCACATGCAGACTCTGATAAAGCTGCTTAATCGCATTCTCGATCCAATCATTGAATATAAAAAAAGGAAGTGAACCATGTCTGCAACTGAAGAAATTCTAGAAAAGCTAAAATCCTTGACCCTCCTAGAGGCTGCTGATTTAGTCAAGCAAATTGAAGAGACCTTTGGCGTCAGCGCTGCCCCGGCTGCGGGTGTGATGATGGCGGCCCCTGGTGCAGGTGCAGCAGCGGGTGGTGAAGAAGCAGAAGAGAAGACTGAATTTGATGTCGTCTTGGAAGAAGTGCCTTCAGACAAGAAGATTGCCGTTCTGAAGGTGGTCCGCACCTTGACTGGCCTAGGTTTGAAAGAAGCCAAGGAGATGGTGGAATCTACACCCAAGCCTATTAAGGAAGGGGTTTCCAAAGAGGACGCCGAAGAAGCCAAGAAGAGCCTGGAAGAGGCAGGTGGAAAGGCTTCTCTCAAGTAGTGCCTATAGTTGCCGTTGAGTCGGTTAAACCCGGCTGAATCAGCTATATTCTCTACATTCACATTAAAATTAAAGGCTTGTTAGGAGACCTTCTCTTAGCAAGCCTTTAGTTGTGTGATGATGTCGACAGTGGGAGGCGTAAATAGATAAAGTTGATGGCCTAGTTGTTTTTGATTTCCTGAGATAGCGCACGTGCTGCCAGAGGCAAAATCGGCAAATCGTTGAGCCAGTTCAGTCCCCAAATTGGCAAAATTCAACAAGATGACAGTCCCTGCTTTAAGGGCATCCACCGCCTGTGCAGTTTCGTCAAAGGTCTTGGGGGTAAGAACAGCAATTGTATAATGGGATATCCCAGGAAGTGGCAGTAAGTTGGTCATACTTGCGCACCTAAATCCATTGGTCGTTACCGTCTAAACTAGCGCAACTTGTCAATATGCAGAAGCCTTTACTGCCAGAAGATTGCCAATTACGCCCTGCTATTGCTACTGATATCGGCGCAATTCGGCGATTAGTATGGTCTGCAAGGCTGGATCCGACCCAAATTCGATGGTCTCAATTTTGGGTCATTGAGCAGAATCAAGCCATTATTGCTTGTGGCCAGCTACGGGTGTTTCCCGAGGCTCAAGAACTCGGCAGTTTAGTGGTAACCGCAGCCTCCCGAAATCAGGGTTTAGGAACGTTGCTCGCTCAACACTTAATTCAGGCCGCTTCCCAACCACTCTACCTAGAGTGTTTAGGACAACAATTATGTCGTTATTATGAAGGCTTAGGGTTCCAGACAGTCCCTTGGGTAGACCTTCCTCGTTCCCTACAACGCAAATTTGGGCTGTCTAGAATCGCTAGAATGGTGCTGCGTGTTCCCGTCCAGTTTATGCACTACCCCGACGGAGTTCCGTCATAAGGAATGCGGGCACTGTGCCCAACTCAGGGAGCTTAATGAACAAAACTAGGTAGCTCTAGTTGGGGAGAAGAGGCGTCTTGAAGGGGTTGATCTATATTCGGCTGATCGAGAGTGATCGGCAAGGATTGGGGAGGATGGCTCTGCGGGTCTGATGACTGATCTAGCCCTAGGGTGGCGAGCTGACGGCAGCAGATGGCAAAAGCATTCGAGAAATTAATGGGATCGGTTGCTGACCACGGAGAAACAGGCGAGGATGCCGCTAGCGGATCATCTACTGCAACGGAGGCGTAGCCAAAGGACACTAATTTGCGAGAGGCAACTTTGGCATGAGGTTGGAAGGTATTGGAATTGTTCTTTAATACCGTTTTGTATTCACAAATTCGGGCTTGCTGGCGACGCAGTTGCGATCGCAAGTCCTGACAAATAGACTGAAATTCTTTCAGTTTTTCCGCTTCCCGATCAGACCCTCGTTCTGCGGCTTCTAGGTCTTTTTCGAGCTGAGCTTGATGGGTTTCATGGCCCACGAGCTGCTCTGTTAAGGAATCAATTAAACGTTGCTGATACTGCAATAGTTCATGTGCTGTTTCTAATTCTTGGCGCAGAACCGTCACATCTTCTTCTACTAAGACCGTATCAACAGGCAATAGCTGATCTTGCCAGCGATAAACACTCAGCTCAGCCGCAGCCAATGCCTTGAGTCTAGGAACAGAAGGTGGAATTACGCTATCTTCATTCATGGGAGTGCCGTTTGCTTAAAGCTAGTGGAACAATTGATCCAAGGCAACTCTGCTTTGCGCACCCTGAATCAGCGAGCATTCTGCATCTGTAGGTTTAGGTTAAAAGATTAGTTTTTGAGCGAGTATTAAACCTAAGATGGATAGCTGAATAAACGGCTTATAACCGACAGACTTAGAACGCTGAGAAATACTTCAGTATGGAACCATCCCATTTAACATAGCTTTTTCTTCAGCAGAAGCAGATCAATAACCGTGGTTTGAAACCTAAATTTACATATATTTATCAAAACTAGATGACATCTTGACGATGCTGGATAAAAACCACCAAACCCAGCATTCCCACCATAATTAATCCTAATTTCAGCCAATGTTTCCCCACATTGACGGCAAATGCAGTGCCAGCTTTGTCATGGAACCGACCCACTAACAGTTCTGCAGATGCGATCGCAGTGCCCCGTTTTTCGCGCCAATCACTAAACTGATCTTGCCAGCCGTCCAAGTTATCCCGATAATCCTTGACCTTATCGTTATAGTCCTCAATCTCATCTTCAAAGGTGGCCCGATTGTCAGCCGTTAACTTAGGCGGATCGCCTGGATCTTCGGGTTTTGCGGGTTGGGGCTGCTCCACTGCTGGATCATATTCTTGGCGCAGGGCTGGAAAGGTACATTGGGTAAACATATCCTGACCCAGACATGGGCATTTTTCCTTGTCTGTATCGCTTAAATTCTCCCGCTCCTCTGCAGACATCTGCCAACACGAGTCCCCTGCGATATCCTTACCAACTTCCGATAGGGTAATTAAACTCTCATAGGACCAGCGAGTAACGGTGAGTTGACTGAGAACTTGGCCGGGCGTCCCTAAAGAATCTAGAGAGATAATCGCCCCGGAAAAGGTGATTTGGGGGAGTAGAAACAGAATCGTCAACAAAGGGGCCACGCTTTGGTTTGGTGCTAAAGCAGAGACAAACAGTCCCATCACCATACCGCCCAAGGTGGCTAAGAAAAGGGTGATATACATGCCCAGGAGCCCCTGCCAATCAATCGGCAAGTTCACGGCCAAGACCTTTGTCAGCAGGAAGATTGCTGCTTGGTAGAGGGCCAACAGCACACTCAGCCAAACCTTGGAAAACACATAGGGCAAAATCTTCAGCCCAATCATCCGTTCACGCCGATAGATTTCTCGCTCTTTAACAATCTCCCGCATCATCGCTAAGCTACCGACCATCACAGCCGTTAAGACTGTGATAAACAAAAGTGTGAAGACTTGGCCCGGATCACCATTGGTGATATCAAACATGGGACGCTGCCACATGACGAAATCCAGCAAGCCCAGGATAGGAGCCAACGCCAACATCAGAATCAAGCTGGCCCGATCTTGGCGCAAAATCGTCCAGTTGCGCTGGGCCAGAATCGCAAATTGTCGCCAGCCTGAAATCGCGGTGGTGCGAGGTTGCGGGGGTTTAGATTTCGCTTTTTGAGGCGCAGTGGGGACCGATAAACTGGCCTGCCGCTGAGTGATATAGGTCTGATAGAGGGTGGACTGGCGATATTGCTGTTCCCAAGCTTCAGGGGTTTGTTCACCTTCGACTTTCAGATAAATTTCATCAAAATCCTCGACCCCAAAATAGGTGAGCGCTTCAGCTGGCGGGCCAAAATAGGCAATCCGCCCCCCCTTGGCCAAAAACACCACTAGATCACAGACCATTACATTTTTGGTGGCATGGGTAATCAGGAGAATGGTCCGGCCTTGATCCGCTAACCGTCGCAATAATCGCATCATCAGGGTTTCAGTGCCAGGGTCCAGGCCGGAGGTAGCTTCATCTAGGAAAAATAAGCTGGGTTGCGTTAACAGCTCTACCCCAATCGAGACTCGCTTGCGCTGCCCACCGCTCAAAGAATGCACCCGCAGATGCTCCCGTTCTCGCAGTTCTAAATCTTGAAGAACAGACTGGATCTGCTGCTTCCGTTCTGCTCGGGTTACATCAGCCGGGAGACGCAGGCGGGCGGCATAGTCCAGGGCCTGATTGACCGTCAATTCGCGGTGGATAATATCGTCTTGGGGAACGTAGCCCAATTCTGTGCGATAGAGATTGAAGTTCTTATACAGATCCTGCTCATTCACCAAGACTGAGCCACTCGTTGCCGGGCGCAGTCCATTTAAGGCATCCAGAAGCGTGGACTTGCCGGCTCCACTCACACCAACTACCGCAACAAACTCTTGGGGCAAAATGGACAGAGAAATGTCGTTTAAGAGAATATTTTTCTTGCTAGTCACCTTACTCAGATGAACCGCATCGAGACGTAGATTTCCCGAGTCATTCTGCTGAATCAGGGTCTCATCAAAGTTAAAGACAAAGTGATAGGGACCGATGCGAATCGTATCCCCAGGGCGTAGCGGTTGGGGATTGCGGAGTTGTCGGCCGTTGACGTAAGTTCCGTTGGATGAATGGAGGTCTTCAATCACCCAAGTGCCGCTTTTTAGGTCAATTTGGGCATGAAAGCGAGAGACGATCGGATGGTCAATCACCGTAGTATTGCGTGGATCGCGACCAAAGCTAAGGCTTTGTAGATCTCGCAAAACCAGCGTTTCGACCTGTTCAATGACATCGGTTTGCGGAATCACCTGATAGGTCAGGGTGACCTGATCTTCAATCGAGAAAAAATCGCCGTCCTGGAGGACCTTGTCTTGAATTTTGTCTCCCGCAAAGGTGAGACCGTGGGTGCTGTTTAAGTCACGAAGAGTATACGTCTCATTTTCCCAATTTAATTGAGCGTGGCGGTCAGAAACGACAGGTAAATCGATGACAATATCACACTGGGGATGTCGGCCTAGGGTCAGGGTTTCTTGGTTGAGGGGAAAGTCCTGGGTCCATTTAGACGTGGTGACTTGCAAAACGCGATCGCAATGGGTTTGACTGACAACGGTGCCCGGTAAAGCTGACTCATGGGGAAATACGCCCGTCCCCTGAACTTCTCGGAAGTGAATGATCGTATTACCCATCTGAATTTCATCTCCAGGATGGAGCTTGATCGGTCCTACCAGCGGTTTCTGGTTAACTTGAAGCGTGGCCTGATCACCTAACGACTTCAGGCTGTAATGATCGGTATGCCATAAAATTTCTGCATGGTGCGGCAAAATAGACGAACCATCCAAGATCAGAGAATTATCTGAATCAGACCCAATGCTAAAGGGCGCTTGCGTTAACCGAAATTCTCGATTAATCTCTGCACCGTTGGTCATGACATAAAGCTGAGCAGAGGCAGTAGGCATAGTGGGGCGAGGATAGAGTTGCAGCTAAGAATTTAAAGGCAGTCATACAAAAGCCTAGGCTATTTTTTGCCCGAAATGGAGATCATCTTCGCGGTACATGAAGATATCTAGCGCCAGTAACCAACGCATTGGATAGGCTATTGGAGACCAGAAGCAATGGATATAGAGAAGGCTAAAGTCGCAGAATCTAAAGGTATTCTGTAGTTCACCTAAAGACTCAGGCCATTTTCAGAATGCCTTCTTAAGATGGGAGGTATAAAGACGGAACCTCAAGCATTAAGACCGTCTATCACCCAGTATGGGGAATGCAAATGAATAGTTCTGATAGCACGCCGCTTGAACTAAGTTATGACTTTGCCCTTGATCGGGACTGCACCACTCTGTCTCGTCATGTTCTAGAACATCTCCAAAGCTTTGGTCCAGAGGCCCAAGATTTGAGTGCCCTGATGACCCGGATCGGGTTGGCAGGGAAGCTGATTGCTCGCCGTCTCAGTCGTGCAGGATTGGTGGAAGGTGCTTTAGGCTTCACTGGCGACGTCAATGTTCAAGGCGAAGAAGTCAAAAAAATGGACCTCTATGCCAACGAGGTCTTTATTGCTGCCTTTAAGCAAAGTGGTCTGGTTTGTCGGTTGGCTTCCGAAGAAATGGAGAAGCCCTACTATATCCCCGAAAACTGTCCGATTGGTCGCTATACCCTTCTCTACGATCCCATTGATGGCTCTTCGAATGTCGATGTGAATTTGAATGTCGGCTCCATTTTTTCCATCCGCCAGCAGGTGGGCAACGATCCTGAGCAGACGGGCCAAGATCTCCTCCAAGATGGGCATCAGCAACTTGCTGCGGGCTATATCCTTTACGGTCCCAGCACTGTGCTGGTGTATTCCATTGGCAAAGGTGTACATGTTTTTATTTTGGACCCTAGCCTAGGCGAATTTATTCTGGCGGCTGAAAACTTGACGATTCCCAAACATGGTCCAGTTTACAGCGTCAATGAAGGGAACTTTTGGCAGTGGGACGATGCCCTCCGAGACTTTACTCGCTATGTCCATCGTCATGAAGGGCATACCGCTCGTTACAGCGGAGCCTTGGTCGGAGATTTCCATCGGATTTTATTCCAGGGTGGCGTGTTTATCTACCCTGGCACCCTCAAGAACCCGGAAGGCAAGCTGCGCCTGCTGTATGAATCTGCCCCCTTAGCCTATCTCGTGGAACAGGCAGGGGGACGGGCCAGCATTGGCCAATCCTCTTTACTGGACGTTGTCCCCAATCATCTCCATGCCCGTACCCCCCTGATTATCGGCAGTGATGAAGATGTGGCCCTTGTTGAATCTTTTATCGAAGAGCGAGAGAGGCAGGCCCAAGAAGAACTCGCTCTTCAGCCCTAAGGCACGACTTACTGCCCTTTTGAATCAATTGATTACGGAGTTTCCTATGACTAATCATCTCCTCGAAATTAGTACCTTTGGCCAAAGCATTTGGATGGATAATCTCAGCCGCGATTTACTTGAATCCGGTGAGCTAAAGCAAATGACCCAAGATCAAGGGATTCGTGGAATCACTTCCAATCCCGCCATCTTTGAAAAGGCGATTGCGGGTAATGCTACTTACGATGCCGATATTGAAGCCGGGATCAAAGCGGGCAAGTCGGTTCTGGATATCTACGAATCTTTGACCTTTGATGATATTCGCAACGCCTGCGATATTTTTAAGCCCATTTATGACCAAACCCAAGGCTTAGATGGTTACGTCAGCATTGAGGTACCGCCGAATATTGCCAACGATACCCAAGCCACGATTGAGCAAGCCCGTCGGTATCATCGGGAGATCGGTCGTGAAAACGTCATGATCAAAATTCCGGGCACCGCCGCAGGATTGCCTGCCGTGGAACAGGTGATTGCCGATGGTATCAACGTTAATGTCACGTTGCTGTTCTCAGTGCAAAGCTATATTGATACCGCCTGGGCCTATATTCGCGGCCTAGAAGCGCGCGCTGCCAAGGGCGAAGATATTAGCAAGATCGCGTCCGTCGCCAGCTTCTTCCTTAGCCGGATTGATTCTAAGGTGGATGGATTGTTGGATGCCAAGCTTAAAGCGCTTAACCCTGATCAGTCCCATCTGGCGACTCAAATTGCTCAGGTGAAAGGCAAGGTTGCGATCGCAAATGCCAAGATTGCGTATCAAGAATATAAAAAGATGATCCAAACCGACCGTTGGAAGGCTTTATCAGCGAAGGGTGCGAATATCCAACGCCTCCTGTGGGCGAGCACCAGCACCAAAAATCCAGACTATAGCGATGTGATGTATGTGGATGAGCTAGTGGGTCCTGATACCGTCAACACCCTGCCACCCAATACGATCCAAGCTTGCGCCGATCACTGCGATGTCGCCAATCGGGTGGAACAAGATATGGGAACTGCCTATGAAATCATCGCCAACCTCTCTAACCCCGAAATCAACCTCGACCTCGATCAAGTGATGGCTGAATTGTTAGCGGAAGGGATTGATAAATTCGTGCAACCCTTCCGCTCACTGCTGAACTCCTTAGAAGAAAAGGTCAAGCGGTTGACCGTAGTTTAGGTAGTTTGATCATTCGCGCTTAGCCTGGCAGATTTGGCGTTACCAAGACGTTCGATGGCGCTAGTGCTAAGCGCTGCTTTCTTCAGTTTCCCAGTTCACCTATTCCCCTTTGTTTGCCCAGCCTATGGTTACGCTTGCTGAAAATCCGCTTCGCGTCGGTCTACGTCAAGAACGCACGCCAGAGCCTCTCATTATAGTGATCTTTGGTGCCTCTGGTGACCTCACCCAACGGAAACTGGTCCCTGCCCTCTACCATCTCAAACAACAGCGCCGCCTACCCGCGGAACTGACCATTGTCGGCGTTGCTCGACGGGAATGGAGTGATGAGTACTTCCGGCAGCAGATGCGCGAAGGTATCGAAGAATTTTCGGATGGGATTCAGTCAGAAGACGTCTGGAGCAGTTTTGCCGAAGGGTTGTTTTATTGCCCGGGAAATATAGACGATCCCCAAGCCTACCAAAAGCTAAAAACTCGTCTAGAAGAACTGGATGGCCGTCGTGGCACCATGGGCAACCGGGTGTTTTATCTGGCTGTATCTCCTAAGTTTTTTGCCACAGCAATTCAACAACTGGGAACCGCCCAGATGTTGGCTGATCCCATTAAAACGCGACTGGTCATTGAAAAGCCCTTTGGTCGCGATTTAGGTTCTGCTCAGTCTCTCAACAAAGTTGTGCAAGAAGTCTGTGCCGAAAATCAGGTCTATCGGATTGACCATTACTTGGGCAAGGAAACCGTTCAGAACTTGCTGATCTTTCGGTTTGCCAACGCCATTTTTGAGCCCCTGTGGAATCGCCAGTTTGTCGATCATGTTCAAATTACCGTGGCAGAAACCGTTGGGGTAGAAGACCGGGCGGGGTATTACGAGACCTCTGGTGCATTGCGAGATATGGTCCAAAACCATATTATGCAGCTGCTCTGCCTAACAGCGATGGAACCTCCTAACTCTCTGGATGCCGATGCAATTCGGACAGAGAAAGTCAAGGTGGTCCAAGCGATGCGTCTGGCAGATATCCATAACCTCGAGAATTCTGCTATTCGCGGCCAATATACCCAAGGCTGGATGAAAGGCGAGCAAGTGCCTGGCTATCACCAAGAGCCTGGCGTTGATCCCAAATCCACCACCCCCACCTATGTGGCCTTGAAGCTCTTGATTGACAATTGGCGCTGGCAAGGGGTGCCTTTTTATCTGCGTACCGGCAAACGTTTGCCCAAGAAGGTATCCGAAATTTCTATCCACTTTCGCCAAGTGCCGTTTTTAATCTTTCAATCCGCGGCCCAACAGGCAAATCCCAATGTTTTAGCCATGCGCATCCAACCGAATGAAGGGATCTCTCTGCGGTTTGAGGCGAAGATGCCAGGGCCAGACTTACGGACTCGCTCAGTAGATATGAACTTTAGCTATGGTTCCTTTTTTGGGCAGGCCACAGGGGATGCCTACGATCGCTTACTTCTAGACGCTATGCTCGGCGATCAAACCCTGTTTACCCGTGGGGATGAAGTTGAGGAGTCTTGGCGAGTCTTAACCCCGGCCTTAACGGCTTGGGAAGAACCCACCGATCCTGCCCTAGTTCCCACCTATGAAGCCGGGACTTGGGAACCGGAAGCCGCTGAGCTATTGCTCAACCGCGATGGTCGGCGCTGGCGACGACTCTAGACATTTTGATATGCGCACTTAGTTCTCCATTCTTTTCGCCCTATGACTACAAAATCTGCTCCCATCGTCTCTTTACAAGCTCCGAAAGACGTTTCTCTCAATGATATTAATGCGGAATTAAGCAAAATTTGGACCAGCTATAATTCCTCGGGCAATGGCGGTATGTTTCCTACTGCTACTCGGGCCGCCACCTTTAGCTTGGTTGTCTATGAACCGGAAGAAACCCAGCAGCTATTGGCAGCATTAGGGTTTTACACTGGTCCTGTGGATGGCATTTATGGTCCCCGCATGGAGGCTGCCTTACGATCGGCCCAAACCAAGTTTGGGTTGGCAGAAACCGGCAAACCCAATCCTGATATCCTGGCCAAAATGCGGCAGGCTATGACGGAACAGCAGATCAGCCAAGGCCAGGATGACGGCTATGTGTTGGATGCGGGGGGAGCGGGTATTGCGGATGCGATCGCAAGTCAAAGTCCTTGCCGCGTCATCTCTCTCTTTCCCATAGGCGGTGAAGACGAAGGGGTATCCGCTCAACTTTCAGCCTACTGTCCCGTCAAAAAGAAAAACCGCAGCTCTCTGATTTGCTGTGAGTATATTTCCCTTAAAGGGACCGAAATGGCCCTGGATCGGGTCGGTGGCCTTGTCCAATCTCTAATGATTGGTGGACTTCCCAAATTTTTGTGGTGGAAAGCCGTTCCTGCTGCCAATATGGAGCTGTTTCAGCGGTTAGCAGCATCTAGTACTGCTGTGATTGTGGATTCTAGCCAATATCTCGATGCCCAATCCGAATTGATTCATTTGCAAGAACTAATGTCCCAAGGCACGAACATCGTGGACCTCAACTGGCGACGGTTAGCAGCTTGGCAAGAATTAACCGCTGAAGCCTTTGACCCCCCCGCTAGAAGAGCGGCCCTCAATGAGGTCGATCGGGTCACGCTAGATTATGAAAAGGGGAACCCTGCTCAAGCCTTAATGTTTTTGGGGTGGTTGGCCAGTCGCTTGCAATGGCAACCTGTCGCCTTTGAGTCGGAAGGTGGAGACTATGACCTCAAACGCATCCAATTTATGAGTTCTGACCAGCGGCCCATTCAAGCAGAATTGGCCGCCATTCCCACACAGCCAGGCGAAGTCGCAGGAGATTTAATCGATCTAAAACTCGCCTCTACCAATTTACAGGCGGATTGTTGTACCGTCCTCTGTTCAGAAACGAAAGGCTGTATGCGCATGGAGGCTGGAGGAGGAGCCCAATCTTGTCGAATTCAGCATGTCACACCGCTGCAAGACCAATCCTCTGAGACGCTTCTAAGTCAGCAACTACAACGCTGGGATCAAGATGTGTTGTATACCGAAAGTCTTGACGTTACAGCCCAAATACTGAGACTCGCCTAGGAACGTTCAATCTCGTTAGCTCGGATACCTCAACGCTGATCCCACTTCAGCTCAACTCAATATATTTTTGATGTCTGCTTAAGTTCATGGCTTGCCTGAACTGATTGAGGGTGAGTGCTTAGCCACTGACCACAAAAAGCCCCGTTTGGTTAGGTCAGTTCAAACCAGTATTGAAAATCTCGCAGTTGCCTGTTGACCTTAACATTACGGATAGTAACCGTATAGCGAGTCTCAGCCTCAAGATTGTTCGCCTCCCACTGCAATACATTAGGAATGCCATACCCTCTTTTATCACTGACTACCCCAGTAATGGGAATAGGATTTTGGTTTGGATCTGGAATCTTGTCATAGACTTGATCAGAAGGTACGTTAAAGTCTCTCTGGGTGAGCTTTTTATCGGGGTTAAATGTTGGTGGATAAAATGTCTGACGGTTTGATGTCTGACCCAATACTTGCCATAGACTCAGGACTATAACCATCACACCGATGGCGATTAATGGTTTTTTATTTTCTGGTTTGATGTTCATACCCAGGACGTAAGCTGTAAAGTCACCACATCAGAACTGAGTGAGAATGGAGTCTATATCCTGACATCAAGTTGATCGTCTTTAGCTGCGATCCAGGTTCTGTTGATAGCTGCGTTTGCTTCGATTCTTGTGGTCGGGCTGCTGTTTATAGCGTATCAAAAACTTCATGCAATTGCGCCATCCACATATCAGCAGGATCACTATAGTATTCAATCTCGCTGACTTGAAAGGTTAGGTGGCCAGTCGGTGTAGCAATATCAATGTAATCCCCTTGATGAACCCCACCTCCTTGAGACGTCATATAACGAATGGGAAGCGTTGCATTATCATCTAGGAAAAATTCTGATCCCAATTGGTGGTGGTTATATCGATGGGTTCTACGCCTATGAGTGTGGCGTCTTCGGCGAAAAATTGAGTCTCTTTGTTGACCACCAACATATGTAGATATTCCCATAGTTCCCCCGTTGGAAATAAATCATTGAATGAAGAATAGCACTTAATATTTACTTCATTAATTATGCCAACAAACCACCTTGGTCACTGGCTTTTATCAAATACTAAACGCTTTACAATTGCAGATTATTGTATTTCTAAACAGGGTTAAACAGTAAAACTACGGATATTTTTTATTTTATCTACAGGTAATTATCAATACCTCTACGTGTGCCAGGTAACATCTCCAATAACCACACTTATCTGAACCTGCATCCTCAGAAAGCCTGTCACCCTTGCAGAAGCATAAATTTACCTTTGCAGAGGCCTAACTTTGGGGACCAGAAATGTGAGGTTTGAACGCCAGGCAACCTAAGTGTAAATACTGAGATTCCAAGGTGACAGGCTCCTTCATACCCGCTTGACACTGACAAGCTAATATTTGAGCGGGCTTCACGATACGAGCAATACACAATTAATGAGGAAAACAGATGGCCATAGTGATTGCGGGTGATCGGAGTGGTGTGGGTAAAACAACGGTAACCGCCGCAATCTTAGCAAGCCTGAAGAGCCGACAAGTGACCGTTCAATCCTTCAAAGTAGGGCCAGATTATATTGACCCGATGCTGCACTCTGTCGTGACTCAGCGTCCTTGTCGCAATTTAGATCCCATCCTCACGTCTGAGATTTATATTCAGACCCTATTTACGACTCATACTCAGACCGCTGACTATGCACTAGTAGAAGGGGTGATGGGTCTATTTGATGGAGCTGTTGGACAAGGGGGCAGAGGGAGTACCGCCCATATCGCTCGGCAGTTGAATCTCCCCCTCCTGTTGGTATTGGACTGCAGTCGACTTTCGGATTCCGTAGCAGCGCTAGTGCATGGCTATCGTTCCTTCGATCCGCATTTGCGCCTGGCAGGGGTTGTGCTCAATCGGGTGGGGAGTGATCGCCACTTAACGAGCTTGGAAGCCGCTTTGCAGCCCTTAGATATTAAAATTTTGGGGGTGTTACGCCGCCAGACATCGCTCAACCTCCCGACTCGACACTTAGGCTTAGTCCCCGTTGAAGAATTAGAAGCGGTGGAACCACTGTTACAAGAGCTGACTGAAGTGGGCCATACTTGCTTTGATTGGTCAGCGCTGTTGCCTTTACTGGCAACCTCACCAGGGAGTAAATCTCCAGTACCTGTAACACCGTCTGATACATTCTCACAACCATCGGGCTCGACGGGCATTCGCTCGTTTCAGATCCATTCGCCACACTCGGCTAACAATATTACTCACCCTCAATCTCCTGAACCCGTCACGCGCATCCGTTTAGCGATCGCACGGGATGCAGCCTTCAATTTTTACTATGCCGATAATCTCGATCTGCTAGAGCACTTAGGGGCAGAATTAGTCTATTGGAGCCCTTTACAGGACAAAACGCTACCGCCAGGCACTCAAGGTCTATATTTAGGTGGAGGATTCCCGGAAATGTATGCCTCCACCCTGGCCGCCAATACCTCGACACGCCATGCCGTGAAAACGGCGATTGAGCAAGGCTTACCCACCTATGCGGAATGTGGCGGACTGATGTACTTATGTGAGTCTCTACAAGATTTATCCGGGCAGACGTTCCCCATGGTAGGCATTTTGCCTACAACAGTGAAGATGGCAACGCGGTTAACCTTGGGGTATCGACGAGCGATCTCAACTCAAAATACCCCACTGCTCACTGTAGACACACAAGTTTGGGGGCATGAATTTCATCATTCTCAGCTGCATCAATCCTCTCAGACCCCGATCTACACCTTCTCAGGTGAGACCTTATCTCAACCTCAGTCAGAAGGTTGGTCTGTTTATAACCTGCACGCCTCATACCTACACCTGCATTGGGGACATCGACCAGAGCTACCACACCGGTTTTTACAACAATGCCAAGCCTTGCGATGACCCATCTAGTTCATCCTATGACTGTGTTTATTGACTGCCCTATTAGCGATCGACTGGATGACTTGAATCTCTTAGTGCGTTCAGGTTGAGCAGCAATAAATCCGTATAATCCACTGCGCCAGATAATTGACGTTGCAAAATCTCCAGCCCACCGTTCACGTATTCTTGAAAGATTGTGATGCGTCTCTGGTCACTGTCTTCATCCCGCAGTAGGAGAGATAAGTCTGAAGCATCGGAAACAGCCACTAAATCAAGAATTGACCTGGCTTTAAACTGATCTTGAGGGACAGGATCGGGATCTTTTCTAGACAACTTACTTAAGCGCACTCGTCGCTTATGATAAATGCCGACTAAGGCCACAAACAATAAGATATCAGCATAGGTTTGAAAGGGGCTATTGGAAGATGTAGCATCCTTAAGGGTTTTAACAAATGCTGTTTTGTCTTCAGCAATCTGTACTCTAGCTAAAGGCATTGATCACATCTCATCCTGCAAATAGTGCGACTCGAAACATAGTAGTTTATAGCCGATTATCGATCTCTGCCTCCAACATCAGCAAGATTTGATCGGTATAGTCAACTGAACCTGATATTTTCTGACCAATGATTTCTAGGCCTCCATTGGCATATTCTTGAAAAACCTCAACTCGCTGACGATCCAGTTTTGAGTCATCTGCAAGAACACTAAAGCTTTGTAGATCACAAATAGAAAGTAGACTCATCAGTTCTGGGTCCCTGAACTGATCCTGTGGTACGCGGTCAAGCCCTTCATAAGAAACAGAATGAAGTTTCAAACGTTTATTGTTCCTGATGCCAATCATCGCTGCAAACATTAAAGCATCTGCATAGGAGGCAAAAGGACCGTTATTATCACTGCCGTCTTTAAGTGCTTTTAAGAGCTCAACTTTATCTTTGGCCACTCGAACCCTTACATCTGCCATCGATCCTATCTGCCTTTATCCAGGTATCCAGCTGGATTTGCGTAGCTTTGTCAGTCGTAGATGCTAGGTTAACCATACCGACTCATCTTTAGTGCGTGGGTATATGCAAATTATGTAAGCCTTACCTAATTTAAGGATAACGCCTTCACCCACGACCGTTGCCCATTCATTTAAATGCAACATTATTGACTCAGCCAGGCACTGGCTTCTCAGCTACACTCCGTTGAATGCCCCCTAGCCCCCTCTGGGGGGACAAGAGGGTAAAAAGGAGACACAACAAAAGATGAGTACTCCCTCCTCGCTACGAGTGCTATCACAACTCAGTCCTATCGATTCAATATTTCAAGAACATCTTTGATAATGCTGATGATGGCAGCTAAAGCTACCCAATCAATGGCAATCATGGACTGTTCCTCTCAAATTACTAAACAACCCAGAACGACTATTAGGGCAAGCTATTTATGAAGCTCTACCCCCTACATAGGCTGTTTTTGGATAAAAACGAAAAAACGTTCGCCTCTGGACATGTCCTGGCCCCTGTGGTGAAGGAAAAAACATCTAACTATCGCAACGAGTCAGATCAAGACGAGCAAGAGTGTAGCGTTCCTCTGCCCGTCCAGAGCTGTTGCGGCATATCCTCACTTCGCTCCGGTATTCCACATTTATCGGTACTGAAATCCTCTAGGCATAATAAAACTCTCCACAGGCGGGCTGCTGAAGTCAGACCTCGATCAGGTTAACTCCGTCAAGGGCAACACCACTGAGGTTAATATCCAGCAGGTCGGTACAGAGAAGTGTGGCTCCTTCGAATTGGGCACCTCTCAGTTTCGCGCCGATTAGATTGGCATATCGCAGATCACTATTGCTAAAGTCCGCACGCATCAGATTGGCACTGTTTAGGATGGCACCCCTCAGGTCAGCACCTCGAAGATTGGCACAGTAAAGCATGGCATTACTCAGATCAGCTCCACTCAGATTCGCACCACTGAGATTTGCACTATAGAGATTTGCCCCCTTTAAGTTTGCGCCTCTGAGGTCAGCATGCCAGAAGCGGGCCCAACGGAAGTCGGCCCGAAAGAGCTTGGCCTTTCTAAGGTCCGCTTCACTCAGGTTAACTCCTCGGAGAATGGCATTACTGAGGTTCGTTTTGAATAAGTCAACTGAACACGTTGGATTTTGATCTCGCCATTGATTCCAGGCTTCAGGACCACCTAACAACATTCCCTGTAAGTCTGTCTCTCGTGAGTCAGGCTTCACTACTACCCTATTTATCATGGCCAACGATAAAGATTTATTCTTTAGGAGATGAATTTATTTCTTAATATACACCCTCACTTTGGATCACATCTGGCTGATTGCTCTTGTAACCACGCCACTCCTATCTACAAACCTGGCGTTTTGCCAACTTTCAGATTGATACCCAGTGGCCTATTCAAGGGTGACCCCAACTGGATCATTGTTGATCGAGTGCCACTGCAAACGCGACGCATCTAGGCTTGAGCCATCGCTGAAGCTAAAGCCGTTGCTAGCTGACAAGCTGCCTCCCACACTTACTCACCCGCAAACATGGTCAGCGATTCAACCTCTAGCGCTACCACCTCTATCAAATCTGTTGAAGAGGCCGATGGAGCCCCGTGGACTATTGAGAAGAGGATTGAAGATTACCGTTACTATTAGCCAGAATCTGATCATTGAGAACTGCTAACGCTTTGGCATATTGCGGATCAGCAGCAGTACCAATTTTGTCGCGATCTTGAAACAGAGCCTCCCGTTGCTCGTCTGTGAGTTTTACCTCTATGTCAGGCTCAATGCCTTTTTTGTTAATATCCCGACCGCTAGGGGTAAAGTACTTGGCCACCGTAACGGCCAAACCCGAACCATCTTCTAAGGGATGAACGGATTGAACGAGTCCCTTGCCAAAGGTCTTAGTTCCAATCAAGACAGCTCGTTTATTATCCTGTAACGCCCCCGCTAATATTTCGCTGGCGCTGGCAGACCCACCATCCACCAGAATCACGAGGGGCTTATCGGTTAACCGATTTTTGCCAGAGGTGAGCTTATCCTCTCCGCCTTTGCGATCCACCGTAGAGACAATCGTACCTTTGCCCATCCACATCCGCGCAATCTCAGCACTGGAATAGAGTAAACCCCCAGGATTAGAGCGCAAATCTAGAATAAACCCGGCAACCTTCTGCTTTTTCAGTTCTTGAATCGCCTCGCGCATTTCGGACGACGCGTTGTTACTAAATTGGTTGAGTCGAATATAGCCAACGCCACCTGCTGAGTTGTTCTGGTAAGAGAAACGAACCGGATGAATCTCAATGCGAGCCCGCTTAATGGTGAAGTTGAGAGTTTGCTGCTCTCGTAATACCGTTAATGTCACGTCAGTATTCACAGGACCTCGGATCAAACTCACGACCCCATTGATGTCCATGCCTTCAGTGCTTTTACCATCGACTTTTGTGATCACATCCTTAGACAAAAGCCCAGCGTCTGCAGCTGGACTTCCTTCAATCGGGGAGATAACAGTGATCTCTTTAGTTTCCTCATCTTGGGTAATTTGAATACCGACGCCTGTTAGCTCACCAGAGGTATCAATTTGCATGCTCTTGAACTGCTCAGGATCCATAAAGCGAGTGTAAGGATCCTCAAGCTTGTCCAACATTTCCTGAACAGCTTTGTAGGCTTCTTCTTTTGACGTGTAATTGCGATTTAGGTACTGGTTACGAATATCTCGCCAATCGTTACCGTTAAAGGTTGCATCTACATAGTCATGATTAATAACTTGCCAAACTTCGTCTACCACCTCTTTCGGACTTTCTTTGAAGACGGCCCAACTTGATTGCCAAAGATTGGCACCAATCACGACCACACCTGCTCCCACAAGCGCGGTTGTTCCTAAAACTAATCCGTCTTTTGAAATTGCCATAAGCCTGACCCAGTTGGTTTCGTGAGGCACGTTCACCCTTACACTACAACGGGGTGAAAGTGAGGTACGCCCACTCTAGCACAAGCTACAGAGAGACTACATGAGTTTTAGCTGTGATAAAAGTATAGACAAAATAATGAGATCAGCTTTAGGACACAGCGACGGAATCATGACTGTCTTGGAGCGTTTACTGCTGTTGCCAAGTTTGAATCTGCGACTGGGCAGATTCGTAAACACTGCTGTTCCGGGGAATGCGTTGAGCGATCGCAATTGCCGCTACCGGATCAACGAGAGCTTGCCCTCGTGCCATATTCAGCAGCTGTTCTGACCAGGTATCGATCGAAAGGTTAGCTTGAAAGCGAGCAGGAGACTCTGGTGTAATTTGATTGGCCTGAGCAATGGCCTCAGATAAGGCTTTGGGGGTACCTTGACTGGCAAGGGTTTCGGCACTTTGTAAGAGTGGGTCATTGCCATTGGCCGGCACGGTCTGTAGGGGCTCATCGAGCGGTGTACTGTCGAGCGGTGGGCTGGCGGGCTGCAATTGATACTGCCAGTCTGAAATTCTCAATTGCGCTTCATCGTACAGCGCCCGTCCTGGCTTAATCCGACTCGCCTGTACGATCGCAGACCGTAGAGCAGCCGGACTGCCCTGGAGGGCCAGCTGATCGGCCCGATCTAATAGCGGCTGATCTTCCCGCACCTGAATTTGATACTGCCATTGGTCAATCTCTTGTTGAGCAACTTTCCACTGGTCGCTGCCAGCTGAAATTTGCTGGGCCTGAGACACCGCCGTTGCTAAGTCACCGATATCTCCTGTTTGGGCCTGGAGCTGAGCGGTTTGTAACAGCTGAATATCAGCAATTTCCCTTTGCCATTGGGCAACCAATGTCTGAGCTTTGCCATAGAGAGGACTACTCACGTCTAACTGACTGACTTGATTGATCGCCTCTTCTAAGCTGACCAGCGTGCCATTCCAAGCGGAGGCACTCGCCTGGGCAATTTTCATAAAATCTTGGGCCTGAGACCATAAGGGCGTGTCTTGGGGAATCAGCTCTAGCGCATCCATGCTGGCATGGTAGCGACGACGCTCCAAGGCCGACTCGGCGATGGTCATCAATCGGGTGGCGATGGCATCCTGAGTCTTGCGAGCCGATCGATGGTAAACGCTGTCTGCAATCAGTTCCTGCACTAACCCTAAGGATTCAGCTAAATTGTCCAACCCGCCTTGTCGCATTAAGCGTTTGGCCTTCACCAATTTTCGCTCGTCTTTTTGGGCGACAATGATTTTCTCGGTCATGGCATCGTATTGCGTGCCCGACCAGTAGCGGTTATCCACTTGGACGAGTTTGATCAGGATGTTATATGCTCGCCGCCATTCCTCATTGTTGAGCGCAGCCTCTGCACGATTATAAATAGACTCACCCTCCACCCAGATGCGTCGCCATTCATCGACTCGTGTTTTCACTAATTGGTAAGCCGTGGTTTGAGCTGGAATTTTCTGGGCAAATTCAATGGCACGATCGAGCTTGCCCGCATGAAACGCTTTTTCAGCGAGATCTAAGGCCTGGGTGGACCATTGCTCAATCAGAGGATTAATGGCAGGGCGCAACGGATGATTGGCATCTAGCTCATCCACTAAGGCGATGGCGGCAAATAGATCTTCCAGGGTTTGCTGGCTCGCTTTCTCCTGTGCGCAATACACACGCAGGGACCCAGAGGCAAAGGGCCAAAACACTCGGGCACAGTTGGGTTTGGCGGGCTGGTGCAACAGCAAACGATAGGAGCCATAGCCCACGCCACTGGAGAGTGCGATCGCAACCATACCCCAAATCGGCCAGTATCTTAAAAATCTCAACCGCTGAGCACCCCAAACCTTGACAGCATCAGAGCTGACCGAAGCGCTAGCAAGGTTAGTTTTAGCATCAGTTGTCATCGTGTATTTACGAGACTTAGATCGTCATAAACCAGTAACACAGCCACGTTATGATCCTACAACTTTGTTAAGGTTGATGTCCAAACGAGCCTTGTTTACTTACAATATCTCTCCCTAGAGGGAGACGAATAGCGATTTCTGATCTATCTGCATCGACCTTAACTCATGTTAACCAATGTAAATCGCCGTTGAAGTAAATTAGGCAACATCGCTACGCTAATCCCCTAATTTCACAGTTCGGTCTCAGATACCGTTACAGTAGAATCAAGAAGATTTATTAAGAATTACTAGAGCACCTATGGCTGACCAGCTTATTCGAGCTACAGCTGCCAACGATGGCATCCGAGCAGTGGGTGTCATAACCACCCGATTAACGGAAGATGCAAGACAGCGTCATTCTCTGTCTTACGTTGCTACTGCTGCCTTAGGGCGCACCATGTCTGCAGGGTTGTTGCTGGCCTCTAACATGAAGCAAGCTGACGCCAGAGTGAATGTTCGAATTCGTGGGGACGGTCCGCTACAGGGCATTTTGGTTGATGCTGGGGTAGACGGTACAGTCCGAGGATATGTGACCAATCCAGCCGTCGAATTGCCCCCCAATGCCAGAGGCAAGCTGGATGTCGGACGGGCCGTGGGCAAAGGCTATCTCTATGTCATTCGTGATATGGGATATGGCTATCCCTATTCCAGTACCGTCGAATTAGTCTCAGGCGAAATTGGAGAAGATGTCACCCATTATTTGGTCACCTCAGAGCAAACACCATCTGCTCTTGCGCTCGGGGTCTTCGTGGGGGCTCAAGGCGTCACCGCAGCCGGTGGACTCTTAATCCAAGTTCTGCCTAAAGCAGCCCAAGATCAAGCCCTGGTGGACTTGCTAGAATCTCGCCTGGCCCATCTACAGGGTTTTACCCCTTTACTCCAGGCGGGTAAAACCCTGCCCGATATCTTTACCGATCTTTTAGGAGATCTGGGACTTAAGATTTTTCCCCAGTTTCAGATGGTTCAGTTTCAGTGCCGCTGCTCTATTGATCGAGTATTAGGGGCATTGAAAATGCTGGGCCAAGATGAATTGTGGGACATGATTGAAAAAGATGATGGGGCCGAGGCCACTTGCGATTTCTGTGGTGAAGTCTATCAAGTGACGCGTCATCAGCTCGAACAACTGATTGATGACCTCAAAACAGAAGCAGGCGCTTAACTTAAAAACTCTGCCACACGCCACCAGGAATACTATCGCTTCTTGCATTGCAAATACGGATTCACGGGAATACTAGAGTCAGTATTTTGTGAGCACCGATGTTCGCCAACGATGACCTTCAGTCTTCTGCCGCTCTTTGTCAGTTAAGACACGCTGCAGCCCAAGGTTGCCCAGAGGCAATGGCGCAGCTCCTAAACCACGCCTTAGCCCATAAACAGATTGACGCTGAGGTTTGGGTAGATGAGCTGGACCTCCATGTTTATCTGCAAGCCAGTATCTCTCCAGATGAAAAGAGTGCAGTGATGCTCTGTAGTCGGGAAGTGGAACAATGGTCCCTGTCCGGAATCGAAACGCTCTGGATTTCTGGACAAGAAGTTCAAGCTCAAGAAGCGTCTTGGTGCTGGCAGTTAAGTCTAACGGGGGCAGATGAACATATGCCAACGGTGCAGCAGGCGGCGCGGGGAACCCTGTGGCAACGCCCCGTGGTCAGTCAGGTCGTCTTTGGACAAACAGAGGCGCTAGATTCCCTATCTTGGGTCCCTCAAACCATTGATCGAGCAGGGTGGAATGCGATCGCAGCCGGTTGCGGTCTCGCCTTTTTAGTCTTAGCCTCACAGCAGGTCACCTTTCTCCTCAGTCCCCTGATTACGCTGGTGCATGAGTTAGGGCATACCCTCACCAATTGGATCTTTGGGTATCCTGCTATTCCCGCCTTTGACTTTATGCATGGGGGAGGGGTAACAGTTCAGACTTCACGTATGCCGTTTTTGATCGGTCTGATTTATGGTGGATTCGGGTGCCTATTTTATATTTACTGGAACAACTATTTGACGGCTCGGGTGTTGTTGGGCGTGGTGATGGCCTATACTTTGTGTGCCTTTACGGGCATCCATGAGTTTCTAGTGGTGTCGATGGGGCATGGCTTTGAACTGCTGTTTGTAGGAATTTTCCTGGTCAGAGCGATCAGTGGCTACGGCTGTCGCTATGCCATTGAACGTCCACTATATGCAATGCTGGCCGCCTATATGACGATTTACGATCTTCAGTTCAGTTGGCGGTTAATGTTTGACTCTGCTGCCCGCGCCCTTTATGAGCAGGGTAAAGGGGGAGTGATTGACCATGATTTAGTGCGTATTGCCCGTGATGTCTTCCAAGTGGATTTAACCGCAACGGCCAGTATCATGCTGTTGGCGACGATGCTGACGCCACTTATGGCCTGGGGAATGTACCGATATTGGCCGTGGATTGTCTATGGCATCAACCGCTTATTTCGGATCAAAGTCGCCCGTTCTTAAGCACCTCGTATCAATTTGGCCTCTGGGAAAGGAGACTAAGATATAAAATATCGAGTCCCTTGTGAACCATGTCCCATTGGTATCAGCCCGACCTGGCCTATATTCACGATGTGGGGTTTGGAGATTATGCCCACCAGGCTGCTCCAGCCCTATTGGCACAACTTCAGTCCCATCATCTTTCTTCTGGATTAGTGGTCGATCTAGGTTGCGGAAGCGGGATTTGGGCAGAGTATCTCTGTCAAGCAGACTATCAAGTGTTCGGCGTTGATCTATCAGAGGCCATGATTGAGCTGGCCCGTACCCGAATTCCCCAAGCTGAATTTCGCGTGGACTCTATATTCACAACTCCGATTCCAGCCTGTCAAGCGGTGACGGCGATTGGAGAAGTCCTGAATTATTTGTTTGATAGCGATCGCAACACGTCTCGCTTAGTCCCTGTCTTTCAGCGCATCTTCGCCGCCTTGACTTCAGGGGGACTCTTTATATTTGATATTGTGGAACCGGGACAAGTGCCCCCAGAAACAATCAGTCAAAGCTTTAGGGAAGGGGAAGATTGGGTTGTCTTAGTGGAAAAATATGAGGATCTGTCATCTATGACACTGACCCGTCGGATCATAACGTTTCGCCAGGATGGGTCATTCTACCGAAAAGTCGAGGAAGTTCACAAGCAGCAGCTTTATGATTCTGCAGAGATAGCGACACAATTGCAACAAATCGGATTTCAAGTCCAAGTTTTAGATCACTACGGCCCGTTCCAACTCCCCATCGCTCGCAAGGCAGTCATTGCCTGTAAACGCTAACCCAGCAAACGAAGGTCGCCAAAGATGATGCCGTCATTCCTTGCAGCCTACAACTGACTTGTGTGCGCCGAATGGAGATAAGGTCTCATACTCCCCAACACACAAGCTTCTGATAACAACTGGGAGTTGAACGATTAGCACATTAATGAAATGGCCTCCAACGGTTAGATAATATTGAGAGAATGCCACTTGTAATATTAAGTCCAAAATGTTTTACTAACTTTCCTTCTAGGAATAAGAATTTTGGACTCACAATTCATATATTTGTAAAGATGACATGCTCTCCTCCAAGCTCATTTGATAGAATTTTTTAGCCAGAAATAAAAAACATCTACTACCTATACATTAACAAATGATGTTCTCAATTTAATTCTGAAATCTAATTTCAGAATTGCAGGATAAGTACAAAAGTTTAGGCTAAAACTACATTCGATCAGTACATTTTAACTTCATTTGCAAACATACTCAGTGAACTATTCTGCCACTTCTATGAGACGATTTTAGTAGATAAATTGATGTGAAACTAAATCACTAAAACTACTAGTTTCTCGCTCCCTATAGCTGGAGCTTATAATCATCAACAACACAATATCAAAAATTTGCAGAAAGTCACATATGGCCTTAGATAATAATGAATAATAATAGTCGATTAATTGATGTCATGATTGCAGGTGCTCAAAAGTCAGGCACCACTTCCCTCGCGAAATATCTGGCTCAGCACCCACAGATTACAACGCACAAACAAATGGAAATGACATTTTTTGTGAATAGTGAAGAATATCAACGTGGCTATAAACATGCTGTGGATCAATACTTCCCAGCTGACTCTGTAAATACAGAATTCATTATGGGTAAAAGTGTAGGGATCATGTATTTTAAGCATGCTATGCAGCGACTGTATGAACATAATCCTAACTGCAAAATCATTGTAATCCTCCGCAATCCGGTTTCTAGAGCTTATTCAGCTTATTGGTATATGCGACGTGTAGGTTATGAAACAGTGGATTCTTTTGCAAAAGCCCTGGAACTTGAGTCTTATCGTAAAACGCAAAATGACTTGAAAAGCGCCCATTGCCTTTATCGTGATAGAGGACTATATCATCATCAGATTAAGAATCTTCATGAGGTCTTTGGTTCAGAAAATGTTTATACCCTATTGCTCGAAGATCTGACCGCTACAAGTGAGTCTATTTTTCCTGATTTGCTATCTTTTATCGGAGTCGACAACTCGTTAAAAATTGAAGTTAAAAGTAAAAATAACCAAGCAAAAAAAGCTAAGTCAGAGTTCTTGTCTAAAACGCTGAAGTCAGATGGGATAGGTAAGTCTTTCCTGAAAAAAATAGTTCCAGTAACTTATCTTCGTTCCGTTAGGAACTACATTCAGAAGATGAATGAAGAGTCGTTTGAAATCCCAGAAATGCAACCGGCCGTCAAATCTGAATTGGTTGATTTTTTTCGACCTCATAATCAGGAGCTTGAAAAGCTTATCAACAGAGATCTGAGTCACTGGAGCAACAGCCAATAAGCCCAGGGGCTGTGTGAGAAGTTGTTAATATTCTTCAGCTAGCAGTCGAATCATCGCCACAGACACAAGAGCTTCAGCCGCTCTGATCAACAGAGTATAATCGTTACGGCTTGAGTTCGACGGAAGTATATGGAATGAGACAAGGTTGATTGAAAAGCTCAACGCTAACATTGTGAAATTTGGGCTTCCATCTGGTGATCAAGGGGATAAGAGCACCAATCACTCCAACTTCCGGCATAGAGTTTGCCACTAGTAACGCCTGCTATGTCTAGCGCTAACAGGTTTACGCAAGCAGTTACCCCTGAACCACAATAGACAATCACTTCGTCAACATTCTCTAAGTCAGCATAGTGAGCTTGCAACTTAGAGATAGGCAGTAAATAACCTTGCTCATCTGTCACGGCTTGCCAGGGATAATTGACGGCTCCTGGAATATGGCCTGCGACAGGATCAATGGGTTCATGATTGCCGAGATAACGCTTATAGGCACGGGAGTCTACCACCGTCACGTTGGGTTGATCTTTGTGGGCTTTGACCGTCTGAATATCTACGACTTGACTAGGATTAGGGCTTGCTTGAAATTTTCCTGATCGGACTTCAGGAATATCAGTGATGACAGAATAGTGGGCCTGATAGGCTGCCCATCCTCCGTCCAAAACGGCCACTTTCTTATGACCGAGATAGCGCAGTAACCACCAGAGTCGTGAAGCAAAGGCTTGCCGACTATCGTCATAGGCCACCACCCAGGTCTCTGAAGTAATGCCCATCTGGGAGAGCTTCGCTGCAAATTGAGACGAATTGGGCAAAGGATGGCGTCCCCCATGAGTTTGCACAGGGGACGATAAATCCTGATTCAAATCTAGATAATAGGCACCGGGAATATGACCTGCTTGGTATTGCTCTCGCCCTTGCTGAGGGGTGCTGAGAGCAAATCGACAGTCCACAATCACTACCTGCGCATCATGAAGATGCTCATGCAGCCATTGCGGTGAGACCACATTCCCGACATGTGCCATTGGTCCAGACCCAATTCCTTAGAGGTTTGCTGTAATTCGCCGCATGGCTTCTTCAACATTGGCTCGGCTATTAAAGGCTGAGATTCGGAAGTAACCTTCACCCGCTGCGCCAAAGCCGGATCCAGGGGTACCGACCACGTTGGTTTTGTTTAACAACTGATCGAAAAAGTCCCAGCTAGAGATACCATTGGGCGTTTGCACCCAGACATAGGGCGCATTGACGCCGCCAAACACTTGTAGTCCAGCAGCTGTTAATTTCTCGCGAATAATTTTGGCATTTTCCAAATAGAAGCTGATTAGACCTTGGGTTTGGGCCTGACCCGCTTCGGAATAGACGGCTTCAGCACCGCGCTGAACGATATAGGACACCCCATTAAACTTGGTGGATTGGCGACGGTTCCACAGCTTCCAGAGTTCGACATCGGAGCCATCTGCTGCTTTAGCCGTTAAGGTTTTGGGCACAACCGTCAGGGCACAGCGAGTTCCGGTAAATCCGGCGTTTTTAGAGAAGGAACGAAACTCAATCGCACAGTCTCTGGCTCCCTCAATCTCATAAATGGAGTGGGGAATCTCAGGATCGGTAATAAAGGCTTCATAGGCGGCATCAAACAGAATGATGGAGCCGTGGGATTTGGCATAGTTCACCCAATCTTGCAGATGACTCTTGCTGGCCACTGCCCCGGTGGGGTTATTGGGGAAACAGAGATAGATCAAATCCACCTTCTGGCTAGGGATTTGAGCGGTGAAGTTATTGCCTGCATTAATCGGTAAATAGGTGAGTCCTTCATATTCGCCCTGGGCATTGCAGGGACCCGTATGTCCAGCCATAACGTTGGTATCGACATAAACGGGATACACCGGATCGGTGACGGCAATGGTGTTGTTATCGCCAAAAATATCGAGAATATTGCCGCAGTCACACTTGGAACCGTCAGAAATAAAAATCTCTCCAGCATCCACGTCACAACCCCGTGACTGGAAATCATGGGCTGCAATTTTTTCTCGTAACCAGCCATAGCCTTGCTCAGGACCATAGCCTTTGAAGGACTCTCGATTGCCCATATCTTCAACGGCGGTGACCATGGCACTGCGGCAGGCTTCGGGTAGGGGTTCTGTCACGTCCCCAATACCAAGCTTGATAATCGGTGCATCGGGATTGGCCTCAGCAAATGCGCTGACTCGGCGACCAATCTCGGGAAATAAATAACCTGCTTTGAGCTTTAAATAATTGTCGTTAATCGTTGCCATGTTGTCTTAGCGATGAACACTCTCAACCAGCTTACTGCGAAGGTTACCGTTCTACTGATGAGATTTTGCTCAATCGGCAATTCTAAACGTGGGTTTACAGTCGACCGATCAGAGGCAAAGCCAATGACGCGACACATAACCACAATCCAATATGAAGACAGTGGTTAAAGAATTTTTCAGGCATTTTTCTAGCCCTCTAGAGAATTTCTTTCGTTCATGTTCTCTTGTTTATGAGGCTTCTTTCACCGTAAAAATACTGAACTTTATTTAATAGCAGATTTTTTTAATAAACTGATGGAGTGAGTGGCCGATCTAGCGCAGTTTTTATTATGTTTATGATCACAGTATCAACGAGATAGCAACTCAGTTTAAGACAGGCAACGAACCGATCGAATTTCTTGGGTATCTGTGACGTAACAGGTGCCACCAAATTTATTTAGAAGGGGGCGGATATTGTCCACAACGGATTGCAAAATATCAGGGGTACAGAAAGCCAGGATATAGACGTTGTCCAGCATAATGTGGTCGAGGTCTTCCGTGTTGCCGCGTAAGCCTTTACCCTCGACGTTATGAATGACAGCATGACCATGAACCCCAGATTTATCCAAAGCATCGAGAATTTTACCGAGTTCAAAGGAATTGGCAATGATTTCTATTTTTTTAACAGGTCGCATGCTTTTAACTCCATAAAAACTCAATTCCAGCAAGGTACAGGGGAATTCCGACAATAATATTGAACGGGAATGTCACTGCTAAGGCTGTTGAGACATAGAGGCTCGGATTCGCTTCAGGAACAGTCATCCGCATGGCGGCTGGAACTGCAATATAAGAAGCACTGGCACAAAGGACGGAAAACAAGAGCGCATTGCCAACGGACATGCCAATAAATTTGGCAATCACTAACCCAATTCCGGCATTCACAATTGGTATCAGTATGGCAAACCCTACTAGAAACACCCCAGTTTTTTGCAAGTCTTTAATTCTTCGAGCAGCCACTAACCCCATGTCGAGGAGGAAAAAGGTGAGAACACCATAGAACAGACCTTGAGTAAAGGGTTCTAGGACTTCCCAGCCATGTTCGCCCGTTAAGACACCGATCAGTAAACTACCGACGAGTAGAAAGACTGAACTGTTGAGGAAGGCCTCTTTTAAGACCTCTGACCATTCAACGTCTTGGTCTCGTTCAGCGGCAAACAGATTGACGAGAATCAGTCCCACGATAATGGCTGGGGATTCCATTAAGGCCAGGGCAGCGACCATAAAGCCGTCAAAAGCAATATCTAGCTCTGTTAAGAAGGCACTGGCGGTAATAAAGGTAACGGCGCTAATGGAGCCATAGGTGGCTGCGATCGCAGCCGCATCATAATTGCCCAGCTTGATTTTGAGAATAAAGAAGGTGTACAGCGGCACCATGCAGGCCATAAATATGGCAGCCGCTAACGTTAACATTACGTCTTGGGTAATCCCACTTTTAACGAGTTCCACCCCGCCTTTAAAGCCAATCGCAAATAATAGATACAACGAAAAGAGCTTCGGAATTGGAGCTGGTATTTCTAAGTCAGACTGAACGAAAACAGCCGTCATCCCTAAGAAGAAAAACAGCACAGGTGGATTGAGAATATTGGAGATGATGAGGCTAACGTCCACAGAGATCCCTCCCGATGCAGCAGCAAAAACACAAAAACTATCTGGAGATTATTTATTGATCAAACCCTTGTTTATCGCGGACAGTTACCGGATGTCAATGTATTCAGAGATGATTCAATTTATAGCTAAAGATGTATCTATTCATACAGAAAATTAGGCTGACTAGGATACTAGTCAACGCTTCAACACTCTAAACAGGCAAACCTAGATTCAATCATAAAATCTCGCGTTTTAAGGATATATCAAAAATAGTTAAAATAGATGAATCAGCATTTAACAAAGTTGTTATATTGCGTTAGCTCTCTAAATTATCCGTGAATCAGGAAGCTGTATTCATTTGACGACCTTGATCTTAATAATTATTGATTTTAGGGATGAGACTGATGCCTGGGGATCAATAACTGATATCTGGGGATCGAAGGGGCTATCCATTCTCCTCCATCCGAAAAGAAAAAATAATGCGTAAAGCCCATCTAAATAATTGATTTTATTGATATTAAGAGGCTCACTTATATCACTATTTTTTTGAATATCAAGGATTGATTAAGCAGCGAATACTGCTAGTAAAATAAAATTCTCAAAGGCAATATCTATTGCTCTAATTATTAATTCTTTGTTAAAGATCTTGTCGCCACCTAAACGCTTGCCAAGGTGTTTGTATTGAAGGACCAAATAAATTCAGAATATTGCCTAAATTCAAATATTTACTTGCTAATAATCACCCCTATCGCGATGAGCTTGGCAAGTATTACATTACGACATTGTTTGAGATGCATCGTTGATGACAGCAACATGAGCTGATCTTAACCTAACGACAATCTGCTCTTAAACTCTCTTTTAGCTTATTTTTACGTCTCTCTGGGACTCTGGCTGAAGTGCTTCTACCGCAGTGGAGGTGCTTCTCACTGGCCTGATTCTTCGTTGGGGGAAAGCGTTGACGCACAACGAAGAATCAAGTTTCTTCATTTATGACGTTGTTTGTTGTGAACCGTGCAGTGGATCCTTTGCTGCGCTTAGGTTTTATGTTTTGGCCTGAGATCCTCAGGTTCGTTTTGTTGTTGGTTTAGGAATGCTCATGGCTACTTCTCTCGCTGCTGCTGATGGTCCTTTACGCAAAATTAGTGGTCTCACCCTAGAGAATGGGGCAGAAATTAATGCTTTTGATGTGGCATCACAACGGTTATTTGTGGTGTCTGGTGAAACAGAATTACAAGGGGTTGATCTGAGCAACCCGGATACGCCGATTGCACTGGAACCGATTGATTTATCCCCCTTTGGGGGCGGGGCTAACAGCGTCGCTATTCACGAGAGTTTGATTGCCGTTGCGATCGCAGCCGATCCACCCACGAATGCAGGTCACGTTGTCTTTCTCAATGCAGAGGGGGATATCCTCGCCAATGTCCGCGTGGGGTCTCTTCCCGATCAATTAACTTTTACCCCCGATGGCATGAAGGTCCTGGTGGCCAATGAGGGAGAACCGGAGGACGGTATTAACCCAGCGGGTTCAATTAGCATCATTGATTTAGCCGGTGGTATTGAGACCTTAGCCCCAGATAACGTCACGACGGTCGGTTTTGAAGCCTTTAATGGCCGAGAGGCCGAACTTCGCGCCAAAGGCGTCCGGATTTTTCCAGACCAGCGCGTGGCTCAAGATGTGGAACCTAAGTATATCTCTGTGTCTCCCGATGGCACCACCGCCTTTGTGACTCTACAAGAAAATAATGCGGTGGCCGTGGTGGATCTGGCCTCCGAAACCGTGCAGGATATTCTACCGCTGGGTGTAAAGGATTTCAGCCAGGGGCCAGCCGAACTGACGCAGCTCAATGTCGAACGACCGCTGCTGGGTGTGACCGCTGCTGGCGATCAGATTCAGCTGGGCGGACTATCCGGTCTATGGTTTGGCGGCACCGATGCGGATTCAGGTAACCTGATTTTCTACACCATTCCCGATCGCGGTCCCAATCCTGACACACTCAATGTTGATGCGGATGGCATTAATGAGCGGCCCTTTGCTTTACCGGACTACCAAGCTCGGATTGTCAAGCTAGAGGTCACTCCTGATCGCAGCCAGGTGGCGATTACTAAAGATATCTTTCTGCGACAGGGAGATGGCATTACACCGATCACAGGTCGTTCGAATCTGGACAATGAGGACATTGATGAGCAACCGGTAGATTTATCGGGTAACCCTCTACCGTTAGATCCCTTTGGCGGTGATTTTGAGGGAATTTTGACCGATGCCGATGGCAACTTCTGGATGGTGGATGAGTATCGTCCGGCCATTTATCAGTTCTCCCCTACGGGAGTCCTCCTCAATCGCTACGTGCCTGAAGGGACTGCGGCTCAAGTCGATCAGGCGGAGGGAACCTTTGGCAAGGAAACGCTACCGCATGATTATATTAATCGCCGTCGCAATCGAGGGTTTGAAGCCGTCGCCTTAGATGCAGAGGCGGGTATTCTCTACGCCTTTATTCAGACCCCCTTAGCGAATCCTGATCGCGATACCTCTGACAACTCCGATGTGATTCGAATTCTGGGTATCGATACCACCACAGGGCAGCCTGTGTCTGAATATGTGTATCTGCTAGAGGATCCGGCTGTCCGAGATGGTGGTCGCGTGGACAAGATTGGCGATGCCGTTTACGCCGGGGACGGTAAATTTTTCGTGATTGAGCGAGACTCTGCGGTCGGTGACACCGCTAAGAAGTTTGTGTTTGAGATCAATCTTCAGGGGGCAACCAATGTCTTGGGACTAGATGTCTTTGGCGATCAGACCCTAGAACAGCAAACTGCTGATGATTTAGCAGCTTTTGGGATTCAAACCGTCCATAAACGGAAGGTCACTAATCTGCCTTCGTTGGGCTATCTTGCAGGCGATAAACCCGAAGGCTTGGCCCTCTTGCCAGACGGTTCCTTAGCCGTTCTCAATGATAATGACTTTGGTCTGACCGAAGGAGACATCCCTTTAGATGGCAGTGCTCTGCTCAACCCCGATCCCACACCGACCACACTTGGCTTTATTGATTTTGGAGAGGGGAACAGGCTGGATCCGAGCGATGAAGACGGCGGCATTAATCTCCAGAACCATCCGGTTTTTGGGCTGTATCAGCCCGATGCGATCGCATCCTACGAAGTCAATGGCCAAACCTACTACATCACCGCCAATGAAGGGGATGCCCGCGATGAAGATGCGCGCATTAGTGAATTAGCGCTAGACCCGGATGCCTTCCCGGATGCGGAGACATTGCAGCAAGACGAGAACTTAGGTCGTTTGCAGGTGTCCACCATTGACGGTGACCTAGATGGTGACGGAGATTATGACCAGCTTTTTTCCTATGGCGGTCGCTCCTTTTCCATTTGGGATGCGGTGGGCAATCAGGTGTTCGATAGTGGCGATCAAATTGCCCGGATTACCGCAGCGCAAACTCCTGAATTATTCAATGCCGATGATGGCGATCCAGAAGCGTTTGACTCCCGCTCTGATAATAAAGGCGCAGAACCCGAAGCCGTTACGGTTGGCGTTGTCGGATCCCGGACCTATGCCTTTATTGGCCTAGAACGAGCGGGGGGCGGCGTTCTGGTCTATGACGTGAGTACGCCCACCCAACCTGAATTTCTGCAATATATCCGCAGTGATGAAGATATTGCACCAGAGGGGTTAACCTTTATCTCTGCTGAAGACAGTCCCAACGGTCGCAATTTGCTAGTCGTTACCAACGAAGAAAGCAGCACAGTCGGAGTGTTCGAATTTACGCCTCCCTTAAAGATTTACGATATTCAGGGAGAAGGGCATCTGTCTCCGTTTACAGGGCAGATGGTCAGCACCACCGGTATTGTGACTGCGATCGCCTTTAACGGCTTTTACCTTCAAGACAGTGAAGGGGACGGTAACGATAATACCTCCGACGGCATCTTTGTGTTTACGGGCGAGGCACCCGAATTCGGCATTGGCGATGAACTAGCGTTAACAGGCGAGGTTTCAGAGTTTATTCCAGGAGGGGCTGACACGGGGAATCTATCCGTGACCCAACTGAGTAATATTTCTGATACCACGGTTTTGTCCAGCGGTAATGCCCTACCTGAAGCAGTCGTGATTGGCGAGGCGGGACGCTTACCCTCTAATACGACGGTGATTAGTGAGGATGAGCTACCTGTCAACTTGCAAGAACAGCCAGGTGAGTTTGACCCTGAGAATGATGCGATTGATTTCTACGAAAGTTTAGAAGGTCAACGGGTCACGATTGAAGATGCCGTGGCGGTCTCTCCCACTCGGGTCTTCAGTACCAACTCTGCTGAAGCGTTTACCTTGCCTAACCAAGGGGCGACGTCTGATGATCCGCTGAATGCACGGGGCGGCATTAACCTGGATTCCGGGCTGGAGAACACGGGCGATCAAAATCCTGAAATTGTGCAAATCCAGTTTGACCCCACCCTTTCTGGCCAAGATATCCCCCCAGCCTTAAATGTGGGCGATCAGTTGGGGGATGTAACGGGAGTCGTGGGCTACAGCTTTGGCAACTTTGAAGTCAATGTCACCGATCCGATTACGGTGGCTCCTGGTGGCTTGGAGCAAGAGGCGACCGAGCTCATCGGTACAGATAGTCAGCTCACGGTGGCTAGCTATAACGTCCTTAATCTAGACCCGTCCGATGGTGATGCGACGCCAGGAAATAACGATCAGTTTGATCGGCTAGCACAGCAGATTGTCAATCACTTACAGGCACCGGATATTATTGCTCTGCAGGAGATTCAAGATAACTCCGGGAGCATTGATGATGGCACGCTAGATGCGGATCAGACGCTGCAGACTGTGGTGGATGTGATCGCAGCAGCGGGTGGCCCCACCTACGAGTTCCGCACGGTCAATACACACGTTGATGGGGCTTTTGGCGGGCAACCTGGCGGTAATATCCGCAATGCATTTCTGTTTAATCCCGATCGGGTCAGCATTGACGACACCACTTTGACGTTGCTTTCTCCAGACGTATTGGCAGAGGCCGGGGTGAGCAATCCCGATGCCTTTGATGGGAGCCGTAGCCCACTACTGGCCAATTTTGAATTCAACGGTCAAACCGTTGCTGTGGTCAATAACCACTTCTCCTCTCGATTTGGCTCTACGCCCGTTTTTGGTGGCCCTCAGCCTTTTGTGCAGGCAGGTGAGGACGCCAGAGCAGCACAGGCTTTAGCTATAAATGAGTTTGTTGATTCCCAACTGGCAGACAATCCCGATGCCAATATTATCGTTGCAGGTGATCTGAATACCTTCCAATTTACGGATGAGATTGCCGAAATTTTGCCCGGAACTGGGGACGAGCAGGTTCTGACCAATCTGGTTCCCCAAGCGGAGGCAGAGGGGGATGCCTACACCTTTATCTTCAATGGCAACAGTCAGGTGCTGGACCATCTGTTCGTCACCGACTCACTGTTGGAGGGCGCTGAGTTTGATATTGTTCACGTCAATACCGACTTTACCCGTGACGATAGCGCGGTCGAGTTTGATAACACCGTGGTCGCCAGCGATCATGAGCCAATTGTGGGACGGTTTAACATTGCAGGCGAAGGGACCGACAGCCCCTTTACCCTGGAAATCCTTCACACTGCCGACCAAGAAGCTGGCATTCCGGCCCTAGACGATATCCCCAACTTCTCGGCGGTGCTCAACGCCCTTAAAGCCCAGGATCTCGGCGACGATGGTGAACCCGATAACACTGTAGTGCTGTCGTCAGGAGATGCTATCATTCCGGGACTTTTTTTCAGCGCCTCTGAAGACGTCTTGGGTGGAGCGGGTCGAGCCGATATTTTGATTCAAAATGAGCTGGGTTTCCAGGCGATCGGCCTGGGTAACCATGAGTTTGATCTGGGGACCGAGCTGTTGGCGGATCTGATTGGTGGGGCGGAAGATGACCCAACCACACCAGACGTTGATGAGTCTTTTGCTGGGACGGCATTCCCCTATCTGAGCGCCAATCTAGACTTCAGCACTGATGCCAATCTAGCGGGATTAGTGGTTGAAGATGCCCAAGCGCCTCAAGCCAACAGCTTAGCGGCTAGCACAGTCATAGAAGTTAATGGTGAGCAGATCGGGGTTGTGGGTGCAACCACCCCCACCCTCACCAGTATTTCGAGTCCTGGTGATGTCACCGTGCTGCCGGGCGACTTTGAGGGAGACCCGACCCCAGAACAACTAGATGCTCTGGCAGCCGAAATTCAAGCTGATGTCGATGCCTTGCTAGCGGCTAACCCTGAGATTGATAAGGTGGTGCTGTTATCCCATATGCAGCAGATTTCCATTGAGCAGGCCCTAGCCACTCGCCTTCAGAACGTCGATATTGTGATGGCGGGTGGCTCAAATACACGGCTCATCGATGAAAATGATCGCCTTCGGGATGGTGATACGGCTCAAGGGGAGTATCCTCTGTTCACAACCGATGCCAATGGTCATCCAGTGGCGATTATCAATACCGATGGCAACTACAAGTATGTCGGTCGCTTGGTGATTGAATTCGACGAACAGGGTCACGTTATCCCTGCAAGCTATGATCCTGAGGTCAGCGGTGCCTACGCAACGGACGACCAGGGCGTGGCTGACCTTAATGCCGAGGGCTTAGTAGATCCCGAGATTCAAGGGATTGTGGATCAGTTACGTGAGGTGATTGTCGCCAAGGAAAGCAATGTCTTCGGCCTCAGTGAGGTCTATTTAGACGGTCGCCGTGAACGTGTGCGCACGGAAGAGACGAACCTTGGAAACCTCACCGCAGATGCAAACTTGGCACTTGCCAAGTCCTTCGATAGCTCCGTGGTTATTTCACTCAAAAACGGGGGAGGCATCCGCGATGATATTGGCCAAGTGATTGTTCCCCCAGGTGGAACGGGTGACCCGGAAGAATTACCGACTGAAGCGGTCTTTGATGCCGATGGCAATCTTGTCAAACCCGCAGGGGGAATTTCGGAGACGGATATTGCCAACACCTTAAGCTTCAATAACAGCCTAACGCTGTTGACGTTGACCCCAGCAGAGCTGCTGGCGGTGATTGAGCATAGTGTTGCAGCCACAGGCCCTGGTGAGACCCCCGGCCAGTTCCCGCAGGTTTCTGGCATTCAGTTTAGTTTTGCCCCCAATGCGCCAGCGGGCGATCGCATCCAGTCTCTGGCCATTACAGATGAAGAGGGCAACGATGTGGACGTTGTGGTTCAAGCAGGTGAACTCGTCGGTGATGCCAGCCGCACCTTCCGCATCGTCACCCTCAACTTCCTTGCAGAGGGAGGAGATGAGTATCCCTTTCCCACCGGACCAGATGCCAATCGAGTGGATCTACCCGACGTTCTGAGTGAGGAGGGGGAAGCAACCTTTGCAGATCCTGGAACCGAGCAGGATGCCTTGGCAGAGTACTTGGCAATCAACTTCCCTGCCGATACGGATGCCGCAACACCCACCTTTAGTACAGTTGAAACGGCCCCAGTAGAGGACACTCGCATTCAAAACCTAACTGTCCGAGACGATACTGTTATCGACGATCAGCCCCCTGTTCTCGAGGAAATTTTAGGTACGAACGGTCGCGATAGTCTGCTTGGAACTGAGAATGACGATCAAATTAGAGGTCTTAAAGGCCCAGATATCATTTGGGGCAAAGGCGGTAATGATCTGATTGCTGGTAATCAAGGCCCAGACCAACTATTTGGAGGGGCAGGGAACGATACGATCAATGGCGGCAAAGGGAATGATGACGTTTTCGGTGGCACTGGCAACGATTTTATCGCTGGCAATCGGGGCTCAGATCAACTGTTTGGGGGAGCTGGTAATGACACTATCAAAGGAGGCCGGGGCAGGGATGATCTCTTTGGTGGCGCAGGGAATGACCTGCTTTCCGGTCGCCTAGGCCGCGATCAACTCTTTGGCGGGGCAGGCGATGACACCCTCGACGGGGGAGATGGCAGAGATATACTCATCGGTGGCAGGGGTGCAGACTGTTTTATCGTGGGCCTTGATCAAGGACCGGATACCGTCCTTGATTTCAATGTTGATGCAGATACCTTGGGCCTGTCTGCAGGATTAACCTTGGGACAACTGCGTGCAACCACCGAAAATGGTGATACTCGCCTTTCCTTAACGGGCTCCGAGCAAACTCTGATGATTTTGCAAGGTGTCATGGCTGATCTAACCGATCTGAATATTCAAGCTGATTTCTCTGTCTAAACGGTAGGCTAGCGAGGCCGTTCCTTTACCTTGCAGAAGGGAAGGAACGGCTTTAAGGTAGGTATGGAAATTATTGTGTTGAATATAGACGCATGCTTCGATTGTCGACTATTTTTCTCTCGTTTTGAGGAATTTCCGGTTTTCCTAATTCGCCTATGTTTCTGTTACGAGGACGGCCAAAACTATGAGTTTATCCATTCAGGAAATTAGTATTGTCATCGCCGCTAAAAACCTAAGTCCTGCTATCCTCAACCCCGATTTTTTGAAATATAGCGATATTGTGCCGCCGGATTGGCAGTACGATCAGCAGCCTGTTTTCACCAACAACAATGTTCAAATTACCTACAACAACGGGATTCGAGTGAGCGCTCAGCCCAATCGCGTGGCGTTTTCTCAGATTCTCGCCACGCAGGACCCACCTCCATTTCAGATCGATACCATGCTCACCAAGTTTGTAGAGAAACTACCCAATGCTGAGTATCAAGCGGTGGGGATTAATCCCAGAGGTCTGGTGCCTTTCTTAGAGAATGAGCGCGGTGCCCATGACTTTCTATTTCAGAAGCTATTTGCCCCTGGGTCGTGGCAAGATTTTGGCCAAGCTCCAGCTCAGGCAGCGATTCAGCTGAGTTATGTTCTGGAGCAAGGGCAGCTCAACTTGGCCATTAACGAAGCCCAGCTAAAGGCAAAAGAGGAGAAAATACTTCCTGCCATCGTGTTTTCGGGTAATTTCAACTATCCTGTCCGGGGTGATGCCGGTCTTCAGCGGGTGCAGGGGGTAAAGGAGCGAATCCAGCTTTGGCAGTCTACCCTGAAAACCTTTCAGCAGCTGATTAATGAGCATTTTTTGGGAGCTACCCAGGTCTCTGATACAACCACTGAGATTCCAGTAGCCCCTCCTGATCTTGAAAATGAGATGGTTATCTAAAATCCATCACGCTGATAGAGAAGCATAGGTTGAGTGGGGCCATACGACCTGTTGGGCTGACGGCTTTTTTAGGCAAGAGTAGAGATCGGCGTTTGGCATTTAGGAATCGCCAGACGCCAAACAAACCAATCCATAACGTTATTCGAACGGTTAGAGTTCAGCGGCAGCTACAGCCGTCTGCTGCAATGATTTATTAGGTATGTTGCCGACAAAACTATGAATCTCAGTTTCGTAAAACTGAACCATATCCTCTTCAGGCATAACCAGGATATCAAAGTAGTAGAAGCTTGAC
>NZ_JANQOY010000042.1 GCF_028285565.1 Acaryochloris sp. IP29b_bin.148 | reverse complement strand
AATTTCATGCCGATGTAGCTCAGTGGTAGAGCACTCGATTCGTAATCGAGCGGCCGTGCGTTCAAATCGCATCATCGGCTTTCTATAAATAACCAAGGTTTTTAACCATCAGACTAAGCTTGCAGAGAATGTTTTACGGGCAGTCCCTGTTGGGCCTGTACACCCTAACAATCGTCTATAGCGTTCAGTTGATGAAGGGGCTGAGGCTCATTAGCACAGTTACCCACGATGCAATTGGCATATCATTTAGACCGATACATTCTCATCCAGTAATTTCTGAAAGGCATCGACTGACTCAACTAAGATCGCATCTTTGAAGAGTGCCTGCAGTTGTTCTTCATCATGCAACTGAGCCACTTGATCAGTGATTTTGTCGGGAACTAGCCCAAATCGAACCTCCAAAGCATCAATAATGCTAGATTGTCTGGTTCTTAATTCTGCTCGTCTTTCAACACTGGTGATATACGGCATTTCTCTTTCCTCTTTACAAGTACTCAACTGATCGACAAATTGATTCTTCAGTGCTGTTGGTAGGTAAATTCTTAATCAGTGGGGAAAGAGAACCGATTCCTTGTGGGAAGAGCTAAGGAGTTGTTATTTCCCTTTTGGTCAACTCAGGTCACGATCCTCCGGCAGGACTCTGTATTTTTACCGTAAACTGTAAATGCGCCACCTGGCCAACGGTATGTATCAAGGCCAGCACTTTGAGTTTTTTACACCATGTACCAAACCGCCGACCTGCATGTCGTTGAAACCCGTCCCTTGATTAGTCCTGCTCTCCTCCACCACGAAGTTCCCTTGACGGATACGGCGGCTGCCTTGGTTGCAGAAACCCGCGATCGCATCCGTAATATTCTCCGTCACAATGACCCGCGCTTATTAGTCATTGTCGGTCCCTGTTCCGTCCATGATGTAGCAGCAGCCTATGAATATGGGAAGCAGTTAGCGGTTCTGCGTGAACAACTCTCTGGGCAACTGGAAATTATCATGCGCGTCTACTTTGAAAAACCGCGCACCAGTATTGGTTGGAAAGGGTTGATTAACGATCCTCACTTAGATGGGAGTTACGACATCAACACCGGCTTGCGTTTGGCTCGGCAACTGCTGTTGGATTTAGCCCATTTGGGATTACCGGCTGCCACAGAACTCTTGGATCCGATCACGCCGCAATATATTGCGGATCTGATTACCTGGACAGCCATTGGCGCCCGGACTACTGAAAGTCAAACTCACCGAGAAATGGCCTCAGGGCTGTCGATGCCGATTGGCTTCAAGAACAATACAGATGGCAGTTTACAAGCGGCCACGAATGCCATGTTGGCGGCCAACCAGCCCCATCGTTTTCTGGGGATTAACCACCACGGCCTAGCCAGCATTGTCAAAACCACAGGGAATCCTGACACCCATCTGGTTCTGCGAGGCGGCAAGCAAGGCCCGAACTATGCCGCAGAACAGGTAGAGCAAGCGACCAAAGAACTAGCTCATCACCATCTCAATCCGCGAGTCATGGTGGACTGTAGCCACGCCAATGCCAATAAAGACCATACTCAGCAGGTCACCGTGCTTCAGGAAGTGGCTCAACAACTCAACAGTGGTTCCCAACGATTGTTAGGCGTAATGATTGAAAGCCACTTAGTAGCTGGCAACCAGTCGATTCCGACAGATCTCAGCCAATTGACCTATGGGCAAAGTATTACTGATGCCTGTGTCAACTTTGAAACCACCACTGAAATGCTGTCGACGTTAGCAGAATCAGTGCAGGGTGCAACGACATCACCCGTATCTTAAGGGGAAAAGCAGGGAAAAGCTTCGCTGTTGAGCTAAGGCTGCTTGAGCAGGGTCTTCTTCTGCTCATCTGTCAGAATGGACAGTATCCGCTGTTGAGCTAAAGCTTCCACCTCCTTTAACTGAGATTGTTGTTCGCCAGATAAACTGAGCTGTCCTATAGCGGCACTTTGGTCAGTCCCTGCTGATTTCAGAGACTGTAATTGCTGCCACTGGGCAGGGGTGAGAATACTTTGAACTTGTGCTTGTGCTAAGGATTGAATTTGTTGAGCCTGTGTCTGCTGCTCTGAGGTGAGATTGAGTGCAGCCAAACCAGATGGGTTAGAAGCAGGGGCTGGAGCTGATGGGGCTGGGGCTGATGGGGCTGCAGTACCGATTGAGCTAGATGAACGAGGTGGCTGGGTCGATGGCGTTTGCGAAGAGGTCGGCGCCGCCGATGAGGGTGAACGCTGTCCAGTTTGAAGTTTTTGCCTCTGTTCTGCGTTGAGAATAGACAACAAACGCTGTTGGGCAATGGCTTCAATCTCTTTGAGTTGGGCAATCTGAGTGGGAGAGAGATTGAGCTGAGCGACCGCTGCCCCTTTGGGGGCACCAGAGGTTTGCAAAGCCTGTAATTGGGTCCATTGCTCAGGGGTCAGCACCTTTTGAACTTGAGCCTGAATCAAAGCTTCAATCTTTTTGATTTGGGCCGTTTGGGGGGGGCTTAAGTTTAAGTGTGAGAGTGGATTCGATGAAGACGGTTGGGCGTTATTCAGTGAGCCAGAGGGGGCTGGCGAAGTTTGAGCGACCGTGTGGGATGTAGCGATCAGCGTGAATGCGATCGCACCCACAGCAGCAGATATAAGTTTGGGTTTGATCATAATCAAAAAAGTCTAGAATGCAGCAGTGGGCCTGAATCTTTACGGTGCCTTCCAGATGACAAGTTGTTAACCTGGGCCGTAAATCAAAGTGGAAGGGTCTACAAAGAAAGAAGAAAAGTCAGTCCCTTTTGTTTCACAGCATAGGACATCTTTACCCCATGCCAGATGAACAAGCCATTCTTGCAGCCAATACGGCTTTTTACCGCGCATTTGAGAAAAAAGATCTGGAGGCCATGCAAAAGATATGGTCCCACGGCATTGCCAGCGTTTGCGTTCATCCGGGTCGCGGTGAGCTGAAGGGTTGGACTGCAATTGAGTCCTCTTGGCAAAAGATTTTTCGCAATACCGCCTACCTAGAAATTGATACGAACATTATCACCGTTAATCAGAGTGGTGACTTGGCCTACGTCGTGCTGATTGAAAAGGTATTGCAGGTGGCTCAACGCCGTCAACAAAAAGCAGAATCAATGGCAACCAATATTTTTGAGCGCATGGGTCAGGACTGGTATCTGGTTCACCATCATGGCAGCCCGATTATTAGTTAAATAACCCTTGATTAGCGTACTCTTAGCCAGGCCAGCATCTGCCCTAGCGTAAGCTGCAAGTCTTGGGCAAATGTAGGGATAGGCAGAGGCATCTCAGGATCGTCCAATAATTCGAATCGTTGATCTGGGTAATAAGCAAATACTGAATGTTCTGCTGAGTTAATCAGCCAACCGAGTTGAGTCCCATGTTTGAGGCAATGCACAATTTTATGGGTGAGCTTTGTCGTGGATTGCTCAGGACTGAGAATTTCAATGATCCAGTCTGGTGGCTCAGTAAAGATATTGGCGATCGTTCCATCGGGTTTAGTGGGCAACTTATCCCATGTAAATACCGATACATCCGGTACAATCGAGCGGCCATCAAAGGTACATCGTAATTCAGGAAAAGCCCAGGCTACTCGACCCGGTTTAGTGGCGGCGTTAATGACGGTCACTAATTCACCTTGAAGGGTGCTGTGTTCTCCTTGTGGCATCGGCTTTTGAGTAACCTGTCCCTTGATAAACTCACTCGCAGGCTGGGTTGCTGGCAACTGCAAAAATGCCTCTAAGGTATGGGGTTGAGTTGCAAACTGAACCATGATGGGGGTGAATAATACTGCTGCTGGGATCTTACATTGTATGGGAGACGGCCTAGATGAGTATCGATAATACTGCTCAAGCCAGCTTTGCTCATATCTTACACAGTGCCATGCCCGACCTCACTTGCGACTCGTCACACTGTAGTTGACTAATTCCACCAACTTTTGCCGCAGGGTGTTCAGGCCCAACCGTTCTTGAGCCGAGATAAAAACGGCTTGCGGGAACTGGTCTTGAGCGAGGGCAAGAGCTTCACTCCGGACTTGATCCATTTTGTTAAAGGCAATTAATCCAGGTCCTGGTGTGATCGGCATGGTGGCGAGTAGATCCATGACTGAGCGCAAATGGTTTTCCCAATCGGGATGAGACAGATCAACCACATGCAACAATGCATCAGCATCCGTCACCTCTTCGAGGGTGGCCCGGAAGGCATCCATTAACGGCGGGGGCAGATTATGGATAAATCCTACCGTATCCGTTAACACTAACGTGCGCATCTGGTGAGTTTCAGGATCGGGAATGCTCAGACGACGGGTGGTGGGGTCCAGGGTGGCAAACAATTGATCCGCCGTATAGGCTTCGGCATTCGTCAGCACATTCAAAAGGGTAGACTTCCCGGCATTGGTATAGCCCACCACCGCCACGGAAGGAACACGCTGATGCTGGCGTCGTTGGCGCAGACGAGAGCGATGGGCCTGTAACTGATTCACTGACTGCTGCAAGGTATTGATGCGGCGCTGAATGGCTCGTCGTTCAGTCTCTAGCTTGGTTTCCCCGGGTCCCCGCGTACCAATCCCGCCACCTAAACGGGACATCGCTTGCCCTCGACCGGCTAATCGCGGCAGCATATACTCTAGTTGAGCTAGTTCCACCTGTAATTTCCCCGCTTGGGACTGGGCTCGCTGAGCAAAGATATCCAAAATAACTTCGGTGCGATCAACGATGCGCAGGCCAATTTGAGTTTCCAAATTGCGTACTTGGGACGGGGATAAGTCCTGATTAAACACAATTAGCGTCACGCCCAGGGTTTGCGCTCTCAGGGCAATCTCTTTGACCTTACCAGCACCGACTACGGTTTGGGGATGGGGGTGCGATCGCTTCTGGTAAATTGTCTCCACCACAACCCCGCCAGCACTTTCAACTAACAGCGCCACTTCTGCTAAATTCGCCTCCACTTCGAGTGGAGTGCTCGTGGGCGAGATCACCCCCACAATTAAAACCTGCTCGGCGGTCGTGGATGCACTGGATGCGGGCAGTGAACGACTAAACTCCGACTCTAAGGCTTCGACCAAATCCATCAAATCCTGTTGAGCCAGTTGTTCCAGACTCAAGGGAGAGGAAATCGTCCACGGGGTGGTGGGATCAGGAATCAGATGGGCCAGGTAGGTGGATCGGACATATCCAGTGGCGCCGCCGCCTCGGCGCTCAAATCCCGAGCCAGTCATTGTTAACACGGCTAAGGCATCCAGGCGCTGCAAAGCCATGGCTGTCAATGCCGATTCTTTCGGCACCTCTTGCTTCAGGGTGGTGGCAACACAGCGAATGCCGCTTAAGCGATCGGCACCGTATCGGGGCAATTCTAAGGGGGGAATTTGGGTTTGACGAGGAGAACCCACACCGACTCGAATCACTTGGCCGCGGCGATTCAAGTAGGCGCTAATGGGTTGATGAATATCCGTACTAATCGCAGCAAGCCGCTGGGCAAACTCAGAAGTCGTGATCCGATCGCTCGGGAGCCGCTGGTGATAGAGCCGCCGAAGCCGTTTAAGCTGGCTGGATTTTAAGCCTTTGAGATTGCCGTAAATTGTGTCGATAAGCCTGACTGGTCCTCCTGAGGCAAGACAAATCTTTGCCTCTTAATTGTAGAATCGCCGAAAAACAACTGACAACGACCGTCAACGATCCTTAATGGGGCTTACTTTTTCTGGGCCTTAAAGTACGCTTCTAGGACTTTGAGGGCAATCGGGCCTGCGGTGGATCCGCCGCCACCGCCGGTATTTTCGCCAAAGGCCACCACCACGATTTCCGGATTATTATACGGGGCATAGGCACCAAACCAGGTGTGAGAAGACCGGGGTGGGTCTTCCGCTGTACCACTTTTACCAGCGGTCGGCGGAATGCTGGGCACATTCAGGGCTTGCCCCGTACCACTGGTCACCACGGCTCTTAAACCGGAGCGAATGGTGTTCAAGGTTTGCGGCTTCAAGTTCAGTGAGGTGCGCCATTGGTCATCGGGTTGTTTGGAGTGAAATAAGTGGGGTTTCACTTTATATCCCCCATTAGCAATGGCGGAGAAAATCAGCGAGACCTGGAGGGGGCTGAGTTGGACCGCACCTTGGCCAATAGATACCATGACCGTATCGGCTGGATACCAAGCATCCTTGAAGACCTCTTTTTTCCAGGCCGGGTCAGGAATAAAGCCAGAGGATTCCCCTGGAATATCAATTCCCGTTTTCTCACCCACGCCCAGCCGTTTGGCCCAGTCAATTAAGATTTTGGGACTCGTTCCCACTCCCACTCGGCCAAAAAAGGTGTTGCTACTCCACTGCAGTGCCGTTTGGAAGCCGATGACCCCAAAGCCAGCTCCATTCCAATCGCCAACGCCATGGACAGAGGCTGAGGTCGCGACCCTTGTATTCGGTGCATATTTGCCCGATTCCATACCTGCGATCGCAGTCGCAATTTTAAAGGTACTGGCCGGTGGAAAAGCCTGCATCGCCCGATTCACAAAGGGGAATTTGCGATTTTGTAACGACTGCCATTGTTTTTCGGTCACGCCTTTGGCAAACCAGTTGGGATTAAACCCTGGATAGCTCGCCATCGCCAGAATTGAACCATTTTTGGGATTGATCGCCACGACAGCACCTTGGCGTTTTTTTAAGGCTTGTTCTGCCACCTTTTGTACGTCTAAGTCCAGGGTTAGTTTGACGTCATCCCCCGCAATCGGCGGTTTTTGTCCCAAAATCTGGACAATCCGGCCAGCACCATCCACCTCAATTTGGTTTCCCCCCCAGGCTCCCCGCAGCTTTTGTTCATAGGAGGCTTCAATCCCCAATTGACCGACAACATCGCCTAATCGGTAGGGGGTTTCCTGCGGGCGGGCCAGCTCTTCTTCACTAATTTCACCGATATAACCAATGACTTGAGACGCCAGTTCACCATGGGGATAGTACCGAATCGCCTCCTTATCGATTTCGACCCCCACAATGTCGCTCATCCGTTCCGACAAGGCCACCACTTGCGGAAAGCTGAGTCCTTGAGCCACCCGAACTAAGGAGGTGGCGTTGTAACCTTCGCGCTCCACTCGTTCCTGAATATCTGCGGTCGATATGTTCAGAATCGAAGATAAAACCTCCAAGGTTTGCGGCCACTTGTCCTCTTTCTGGGCGATGGGCCAAACAAAGACGGAGTAAGTATAGGTACTATTGGCGAGAATTCGGCCTTTGCGATCGAGAATCTTGCCCCGTTCTGGACGTTTAGGAATCAACCTGACTCGGTTCTCATCCGCTCGCTGGCGATTGAGAGCGCCTTCTGTAATTTGCAAGAAACTCAATCGAGGCACAATTGCCCCAAAGAGCAGGAGCGTAATAAAGCCGCCGAAGACAAAACAGCGGGCTCCTTCACCCACACTCCGCTGAGAACGCTGACGCCGTGATCTTGAGAAGGAATTGTTAGAAAGCGCCATTGCTCCTGTGGGATAGGGTCTACTCGAATAAAGGGAACTGAACCCATTTGCGCTATTGGGGACAAAAAGCGCTACGTCAGTCTATCGCGCTATTCTAGCCCATCAAGCCGCTGAGTAACACGACAACAACGGGCATGAACATGCTATTTTCAATCCTAAAGTGTTAAGCTTACGAGCATCCAAGCTGCCTACCCTTGCGCATTATCTATACCTATGGTAGAGAAATGGACTATTGGATAGCGGCTGGACTCGTGGCACCTGGGTGTGGAGTGTATAATCCAATGTCTGTTACCTCTCAATCTAAACGGAAAAGTGTGACCAAAAGCGATCGCACCATTGAGCCTTCTAAATTTGCTCGAAAAGTAGCGGCAGTCGCCAAGGACGTCAATCTATTTGGAACCGATGGTATTCGGGGACGGGTTGGCCAGCACTTAACCCCTCAGTTGGCCTTGCAAGTCGGCTTTTGTGCTGGACTGGAACTGGGGCAACAGGCGTCGGCCCACCAACCCTTTATTCTGGGCCAAGATTCTCGCAACTCTAGCGATATGCTGGCCATGGCCCTCTCCGCTGGTTTGACGGCTGCCGGGTTAGATGTTTGGCATGTGGGCCTCTGCCCAACCCCCACTGTCGCCTATCTGGCGCATCACACTGACGCGGTGGGTGGCGTGATGGTATCAGCCAGCCACAATCCGCCAGAGGATAATGGCATCAAATTTTTCCAGGCCAATGGGACTAAACTGCCCCCCACCCTTCAGGCCCGCATTGAACACCGGATCAAATCTCACAATCCGCAGCCGGAGCGCTGGGGGCATCATTATTACCGACCTGAATTAACCCAAGCCTATACGGAAGCCATTCAAACACCACTCCAGTCCCAAGTCACGTTTCAAGGTCTGCGGGTGGTGTTAGATCTGGCTTGGGGGGCGGCTACTCAGTTGGCTCCTGCTGTTTTTACCGCCATGGGAGCAGAGGTCATTTGTCTCCACGATCAGCCCGATGGGGATCGGATTAATGTCCATTGCGGTTCCACCCATTTAGAACCACTCAAAGCGGCTGTTCATCTGCACAACGCGGATATTGGGTTTGCCTTTGACGGGGATGCGGATCGGGTGCTGGCGATCGATTCCCAAGGACGCACCGTCGATGGTGACTACATTCTCTATCTATGGGGCAAAGCGCTACAAGAGAGACAACAATTGCCAGATAATCTGATTGTGGCCACAGTGATGTCCAATCTTGGCTTTGAACTAGCTTGGCAACAGCAAGGCGGTACCTTAATTCGAGCAGCGGTGGGCGACCAAAATGTTCATTCTGAAATGCTCAGTCATGGATCAATGTTGGGGGGTGAACAGTCGGGCCATATCCTCTGCCCCCACTATGGTGTGAGTGGAGATGGTCTATTGACGGCTCTGCACCTGGCAACCATTGTTTGCCAAAGCCAAACCCCATTATCAGAGTTGGTGAGCCATAGCTTTCAAACCTATCCCCAAATCCTGAAGAATGTACGAGTGGAAGACCGCGATCGCAGAAAAAACTGGCAGGACTGTCAACCGTTGCAAACGCTAATGGAGCAGGCGAATCATGCCATGGGCGATCAAGGGCGAATCTTAGTGCGGGCGTCTGGAACAGAACCTTTAATTAGAGTGATGGTGGAAGCCCAACATCCAGAGATGGCGACCCAATGGACCGATCGGCTCGTGGGTGCAGTTGCTGAACATTTGGCGTAGGTTAAAGAATGACTAGTCTAAAGGATGACTAAGCCGCCATCCACCTCTAAACGCTTATATTCACTGAGGTTTACGTAGCGTTCGGCCAAGGTCTCAGCATGGCTGGGATCCAGCCAACCCAGTTCCCGCAGTAGGTGGATGGCGACGGCATATTTGGCTCGCTTTGCCCCATCCTTGACTTTAATGGCCAGCCCAAGTCCTTCCCCCACTCGCCCCACACATTGAACGCCTTCGGCTCCGGATTTACTGACCAGTTCGCCTGCGGCTAGGGTCATCAGGTCCGTATCGAACTGACCTTGGCCAGCCACCAATGTTGGATGGTGGATCATGGCTCGCATCACTCGTTCTATATTGAGGTTATTGCCAGCGCTCAGGTGAGCAAAGAGTGTCGCAATCTGCCCTAGCTGCATAAAATAGGTCGGTACCCCACAGTCATCATGGGCGCCCATAAATTCTGCCGCTGGCATCTTTAACAGTTCCGCCATTTGGTTGAGCACCAGTTGCTGAATGGGGTGCTGCCGGTCCATATAAGTGGCCAAGGGCCAGTGACATTGCTGGCAAATGGCTAGCATCCCTGCATGTTTGCCCGAGCAGTTATGCTGCAAAGGGCTTTCAAGCCCCTCGGGAATGGGGCAGTGCAAAGCGGTGGGATCGATATCGCAATGCCAGAGGATATTAAAAACTTGCCGAACCTGCTCAATGGTATGTCGATGTGATCCGCACATAATGGCGAGATCTCGATCATTGAGATCAAAATGCTCCATGGTTCCGCTCGTCGTCACCGCTAGGGCCTGTATGGGTTTTAAGGCCGAGCGAATAAAACAGGATGTGTCAGGCTGGCCAGCGATGGAGAGCATCCGGCCCCTGGTATCACAGACAACGGCTTCAGCGTGGTGCTTGGATTCAATAATCCCTTCCCGCAGCAGGTGGATCTCTAGTGCAGGGCTATGATGGCGTTTTCCCATGGTCATGGGTAAGACTCTAGCATCTGATGTCTATCGGGTAAATATATTTGTCAACGGGGTTTTCCGTCAGTGGGGGGTGAGCAAAAACCAAAGCCCTATTTCTGCCAGTAAAATGATGCCTAACCGCACTAAACTGCGACGCAATCGCTGCAAAATGGGTTGTACTTCGTAGGTCCCAATTAAGCGTTCTCGATCGAGCACCTCTACGGGTTTTGTCCAGTATTGGCCGTCATACCAACCGGTTTCTTCATAGAAAATTTTCTCTCGCAAGAGGCGATCGCACACATAAGACCAGCCCAGATACAGGCGGACGATCAGTAGCAACAGGATCCCAGTGGCCACCACAGTGAGGGTTAAGACAAATTGGCTAAAGGCCTCTGTCAAGGAAAAGCTGGTAGCGGCAAAGGGGGCAGCGACGAGACTGGCCAGACTGCCTAACCGAACCCCCCGGTTAAGATACGCCGCGTCTTCTAAGGTTGCCCAGCGAAAGAAACAGGATTCTTGCAAGCTTTGATACTCATTTAGGGGCTGTTGCTCAAGGGGGACCGGACAGTTGGGAACAGGAGCGTTCATTCATTTATGTCAATTGAGAGGGGGATGGGTGAACCTGAAACTAGAAAAACCTACACTGCTAAAGGATCCATCCTTCAAGTCACCTATTTATCCTAGATCAACTTGCTCAAGAAACTCACAAGCGGCAGCTCCGTCGATTTTATCTAGCATGTGGCTCCAGAGCATTCCACCACTGATAGTGGCAGAGAAATGCGGTGGTCAATCGAGCGGGCAGTCCTCTATACCTTCGCCCCTCCAGTCAACGCGCATCCTTTACTCCTGTGCCTTTGGAGATAAGCTTAAGGTTTAATTTTAGGTATGAGAGGAGTCCGTCTGACTCCGGAAAATACCAAACGCGGCGGTATAACCATGTAAAAAGGTCGTACCCGCAATGGGGCCAATTTCACCATTACAGAAAAAGCCACTCACAGGAATGTCTTGAAAATAACGACTAAACAGTTGAGAATCAAAGTCTGGTTCTCCATAGAAGCGTTCTCCTCGTCCTAAGCAGTCAAATAGCAAAGCTGCCGTTGGCTGAGACTTATTTTGGGGATATTTCAGGAAATATTGCCGGAGCAGATCTTCCAGATCATCCGCAGAAGCTTGGGCATCTCGCAAATGAAATTGGATGCGTTGCCCAGGACGGATGCGATCGCCAATAGCAATCGCCCCAATTCGTGGATCCACGCCAATTAAATTGCGAATCAGAAAATCGCCAGGTTCCAGATTTTGCTTAAACTCATCACAGACAATACCGATCGAAAGGGAGTGCTGGGCCAACTCTCGTTCTTCGGCATCCAAATCTTGTACTAAGGCTTGTAGCGCTTCCAAGGGAGTTTGTAATTCAACCCGATCGCTATTTAAGGTGGCTTCTACCGGCACCGTTTGCTCTTCCACTTGCAGCACCACATTCCGCTCGGCTTCAGCCACCCGATAGGGTTGGCCAATGGGGCGACAGCCTTGAGCCACAATCGTTTCGACCATTATATTGCCACTGAGGGCAACCCCCACCGTGCCCTCCTGGTAGAGCTGATCGTCACAAAACAGACCACTGCCATTCCAAGAGGTTCGGCCACTTGTCAGGCCCCCAATTTTGACGGCATTGGGATAGGCATAATCTAACCCCTGGAGAAGGTCATTAATCTTAGAACTAGAGGGATCCGCAAACAGAATAAAATGGGGCTGATGAGCCGGATCTACTTCCAATAACTCGGTCCAAGTGAGCGGAGAACTATCTGGATCGGGCAGCTCGTCTTCATAAATATGGAAGGTTTGAATATCGACCCCAGGCAGTGATGCTAGCGTAAGCGTTATGCCAGGTTCCTCTTCTACTTCAGTAGTGTCGCCATCCTGGGTGGGACCAATCACACCATTGCCACCACAACCGATAAAATGTTGAATCGGCAATTTCTCCTGCAACAGAGGCTGTATACGAGGAAACTCGCTGGCAAAGGTGGTAGAGATGAACAGGAGCGCCAAATCTGCAGGTGCATCTAAGGATTGTGACGCTGTTGCAATCACTTCATCCAGAGCGGCTTCTAGGGAGGGTTGCATTGATAGTGCACTAGCCCACTTCATCTTTTCTCCTTAGGAGTATCCCATGACATCATGTCGACTTAGCCAATGCGACTGCATCCGGTTTAGAGCATTGACTGGCCTGTTTAAAGGAAGAGCGGCAATATCGAATGGGGGTATCACATGAACACTCTAATATGTCTGTTGTTGGTTTGACAGCGATCCGCTAAAACTACCTTTCATTAAGATCGAAGGGACAACAGCCAGTATCCTAGATACATCCCTGCGTTTGACCTTCTAGCGTGAAGGTAACCCCTCACTGTTTTAAGATTATGGCCCTAGATAATTTACGAAATCTGTATCAACAAGTCATCTTAAAACATTACAAAAAGCCTCATCATCACAGGACAACGGATTCAGTCCATCGTCAGCAACGCGGACATAACCCGTCCTGTGGCGATACGAATGTGCCACATTGACCTGGCATACGCTCAAGGCGGCCTTAGAACATCAGAGTGTAAAATCAGCGGATGACTTTGTCAGCAACGAGGAGATTAATTCATGCCCACCCCTAGCCCCGAGTTTTTTCAGCAAGCTGGTCAGTGGTGTGCACTCCTGATGCTTGCCAGTGGTATTTTTACGGGCCTAGCCTTTGTGTTTAAGTGGGGAATCCGCTTTCGGTTTGTGGGTATCACCAGCTTGTTAGTCGTCCTCACAGGAAGTTTACTGGCCTTAAGCTTTTTCCCCTTAAGCAAAGCCGTTATCCCAGGCGCCGCTAAGTATAATTTGGTTTATGATCTAGCCGGTCCCCAAGTGGTGATTACTGTTCCGCCCACCATCACCCCCTCAACTCTGGAGGCCACCCTTCTGCAAGCGTCAGAAAATTTGTTTTCTCCGGGACGAGGCGGCAGCGGTGCCCAGCAAATGACCATCAAAGTTCGCACCATTCTGCATCAGAAATCAGGCATGTCCCAACTGATCCCTTTAGGAGAAATTCAGCGTTCCTTGACGGTGCGCAATGACCCTAACGCTAAAATCACTCTGAATGAAGAGAATTTAGAAGCTTTGGCTACAACAACTTTTGATCCCGCCTCTAGTTAAAATCAGATAGAATGTCAGCTTTCCCAGCCAGTCAATGGGGATCATGGGAGGACTGACCCATTGCTCCGTACTGTCCCGCCTATGTCTACGTCCTCATCTCTTGATTATTCCGGTCAGGCTGTTGCCCCTCAGCGTATTATTCGGGCTCAGCACAGCCTGTCTCAACTCGAATCTCTTATTCAGCCCTACGGCCAACGACCTTTAGTGGTGGGGGGAGATCAAAGTTTAGCCCGCCTGCGGCCTTATCTATCCTCGATCTCGTCGCTAGCAGTCTCTACGGCCAGCTATGGTCAAGATTGTAGTGAAACCAGTATGACCGCCCTGAGTAAAGCGGTGTCCATGCATCAGGCCGATGTCGTTGTCGGTGTGGGCGGCGGGAAAGCGTTAGACGCCGCCAAACTCTTAGCCTACCAGCATCACTGCCCGGTGATCACTATCCCCACTTCAGCGGCAACCTGTGCCGCGTGGACGGCCTTATCCAATTTGTATTCGGAGGCAGGCGCTTTTCAATATGATGTTGGTTTACCCCAATGTCCCGATTTACTGATTCTTGATTATGAGGTGATTCAAACCGCTCCGCCACGGACGCTGATCGCCGGAATTGGCGATGCCTTAGCCAAGTGGTACGAAGCCTCCGTCAGTAGCGGCCATTCCCAAGAGACCTTGACAATTGCGGCGGTCCAGCAAGCTCGCGTACTCCGAGATATCCTGTTTCAGAAGTCAGCGGTGGCGATTGCCCAACCGGGGGGAGAGGATTGGCAACAAGTCGTAGATGCCACAGTCCTAATGGCAGGGGTTGTGGGGGGGCTGGGCGGCGCCCAATGCCGGACCGTCGCGGCTCATGCGGTCCACAATGGTTTAACGCATCTCACCCCGACCCGATCCAGCTTGCATGGGGAAAAAGTGGCCTATGGCATTTTGGTCCAGTTGCGCTTGGAGGAACTGATCCAGAATAACCACCTAGCAACCACGGCTCGTCATCAGCTGCTCAAATTCTATGGAGAAATTGGTTTACCGATGACCCTAGCGGATTTAGGGATGGCAGATGTATCCCTGAAGGATTTACAAACAGCGGCGCAAGTAGCTTGCCAACCGGACTCGGATCTCCATCATTTACCCTTTACGGTGACGCCGGATCAGCTGATGGCAGCGATGGTTTCTACTGCGAGTCTGATGGCGGGCAGTAGTGCTAATCCAATCCCTTCATCGGATGAGGTTTGCCCATGAGTTTGGATTGGATCACACCGGCCGACCGACTGAGCGCATTACCGCCCTACGTATTTGCCCGCTTAGATGAACTCAAAACCTCGGCCCGCCAGCAAGGATTAGATCTGATTGATTTGGGGATGGGGAACCCCGATGGTCCCCCACCCGAGCCGGTGATTGACGCTGCGATCGCAGCCCTCAAATCTCCTAATACTCACGGCTATCCGCCCTTTGAAGGCCATGCCGACTTTCGCCATACCATTACCGATTGGTATCACCGCCGCTACGACGTCTTGCTCGATCCTGAAATTGAGGCCCTGCCGCTACTCGGGTCGAAGGAGGGCTTAACCCACCTCGCCCTGGCCTATATCAATCCAGGGGATATGGTGTTGGTCCCCAATCCAGCCTATCCGCCTCATTTTCGCGGTCCGGCCCTCGCAGGGGCTGAAATCTATGGCCTACCCTTAAAAGCGGAGAATGACTGGCTCATTGATTTAGGCAGCATTCCTGATCAAGTGGCGGAACGCGCCAAAATCCTTTACTTCAATTACCCTAGTAACCCCACCACGGCGGTTGCCCCCCGCGAGCTATTTACAGAGATTGTCGCCTTTGCTCGCAAGCATCAAATTATGCTGGTCCATGACTTGTGTTATGCCGAGCTGGCTTTTGATGGCTATCAGCCTGTGAGTCTGCTAGAAATCCCGGGAGCGAAGGAGATTGGGGTTGAATTTCATACCCTCTCCAAAACCTACAATATGGCCGGCTGGCGGGTGGGCTTTGTGGTGGGGAATCCCCAAATCATTCAAGGTCTACGAACCCTCAAAACCAACTTAGACTATGGCATCTTTGCCGTGGTACAGGCGGCTGCTCAAACGGCTCTCCAACTCCCTGACAGCCATTTACAAGCCGTTCAGCAGCGCTACCGAGAGCGACGAGATTTTGTAATTTCCGGGCTGAGCGATCTAGGCTGGCGGATTCCCAAAACGAAAGCAACCATGTATTTATGGGCACCCTGTCCTGTAGAGATGTCCTCCGCCGACTTTGCCTTAAAGCTGATTCAAGAAACCGGAATTGTGATGACGCCCGGCAGTGCCTTTGGTCATCATGGCGAAGGGTATCTGCGGATTAGTTTGATTGCAGAGTGCGATCGCCTGGGTGAAGCGATTCATCGTATTCGCCAATCTCAAATTTGTGGCTCGGCCGCGCCCGCTTCCAGTAATGTTATCAGCCCATCATGAAGGGAAGGTTTCTTATATCTGTGATCATCTGTTGTTTCTCCAATCAGAGCGGCTTCCTCCTGCTATTCGGGAGGAGCTATGACCGCTTCTAGAAGCATCTGTTTAGGATTTTTAGTCGCGATTTTAGTGGGCGCGAGCTTACTTCTACTGCCCATCTCAACGGCTAGCGGGGACTGGAATAGCCCTGTGATTGCCCTGTTTACCGCCACATCCGCCGTTTGTGTCACTGGCCATGTGGTCGTGGATACCGGATCCTATTTTTCTCCGGTGGGCCAAGTCTTTATCCTCACCCTGATCCAGTTGGGAGGATTGGGCTATATGGTCTCCACTACTTTTTTGCTATTGTTACTGGGGCGGAAATTTGGCCTGAGGGATAAGATTGCCCTACAGCAAGCCTTAGATCGCTCCAAATTACAGGGATCTAATCAGGTGGTGAAGTCGATTATCGCTACCATCTTGGTCTTTGAGTTGACGGGTATTATTCTGCTGTTTGGGGTGTTTAGCCAGCAGTATGCTACGCCACTGGCGCTCTGGTATGCCGTGTTTCATAGTGTGAGTGCTTGGAATAATGCGGGGTTTAGCTTATTCCCGAATAGTCTGAGTAGCTATCAGTTTTCCTGGATGGTGAACCTCACCATCTCTGGCCTCGTGATCATTGGCGGCATCGGTTACGAAGCGATTTTTGAAGTCTATCTATGGGTGCGAGACCGCCTCACGGGTAAACAGAAGCGCACCCTGTTCTCGCTCAACTTTCGAGTGGTGACCAGCACCACCGTGATCTTGCTAGCCTTGGGAACCATTGCCTTTTACCTCACCGAATCTCATAATCCTGCTACATTGCGATCGCTGAGTTGGAATCAGCAGTTGATCTCAGCTTGGTTTCAGTCCATGACCACTCGTACAGCTGGGTTTAACACCATTGATATCGGCAGTATGACGAATGCTGGATTATTCCTCACCATTGCCTTTATGTATGTGGGCGGTAGTCCTGGCGGCACAGGCGGTGGGGTAAAGACGACCACCATCAGAGTCCTGAGTAGCTGTACTCAAGCGATTCTCCGGGGCAAAGAGGCGGTCACTATGTATGAACGCCAAATTCCCGTCTCTCTGATTTTAAAAGCGGTGGGAGTCGTGGTGGGCTCCATTACCACCATTGTTTCAGCCACCACGTTAATGTCGATTGCCGATCCAGGGGTTGAATTTATCAATATTTTGTTTGAAGTGGTGTCTGCATACGCCACAGTTGGTTTATCCACTGGGATTACGGCTGCTTTATCCGTGAGTTCGAAACTGATTCTGGCAGCCACCATGTATATGGGACGAGTCGGCGTCTTACTCCTGATGGCCGCCCTACTGGGTGATCCTCGCCCGAGTACCGTTCGATATCCGGAAGAGTCTTTACTCGTCGGTTAAATCACGTTTGGGCAATAATACTAGCGTTATGGACGTTTACCCGTGAATTTATCATCATTGAGCTTATTTCCAGGTCTAAATAAAAAAAAGCAGCAGTTTGCGGTCATTGGCTTAGGTCGATTTGGCCGGGCAGCTTGTCAGGCACTCCATCAGGCAGGCCAAGAAGTCTTAGGAACCGATATTGATGAGAAACGTGTGGCGGAGGTGGTGAATAACCAATGGGCTGCCCATGCGCTCCAGCTCGACTCCACGGATCCTATGGCCCTCAAGGAAGCCGGTATTTACGAATTTGACACGGTCATTATTGCCATTGGCAACTATCTGCAAGAAAGTATTATTACCACCTTAAATGTGAAGGAAGCGGGTGTGGCCACGGTAGTGGCTAAAGCCTCTTCAGAAGTGCATGGCAAACTTCTCAAGCGAGTTGGGGCTGACCAAGTGGTTTTTCCTGAGAATGAGGCAGGGTATGCTTTGGCCCGTGCCTTAACTAAGCCTTCCATTTTGGACCGGTTTGAACTTGACCCCCAACATAGCATTGTTGAAATTGTCATCCCGGAAGACTTCCACAATAAGTCCATTGGGGAGCTACAGCTCCGTAGTCGCTATGGTCTCAACGTTCTCGCGATCTGTGGCGATCGCAAGTTTAATGTCAATCCCAGTCCCGATCTGAAATTACAAAAAGGAGCCGTGATGGTGGTGATTGGGGAAACTAAAGCCATTGATGAGCTGCCGCTTTAACGGGCGATAATAGAAATGGCCTACCGCTTCAGGAACCCATCCTCGCCTTGTCTGATCTCCAGTCTTTAACCGCTATCCCTCAAGCTTCCCCTGAATTTAAATCAGGCTTTGTGGCAATTGTTGGCCGCCCCAATGTGGGCAAGTCGACGTTAATGAATCAACTCATTGGCCAAAAAATCGCGATTACCTCTCCGGTTGCCCAAACAACGCGCAATCGCCTTCGTGGTATTTTAACCACCCCCACTGCCCAAATGATTTTTGTGGATACCCCTGGCATCCATAAGCCGCACCACCAGTTGGGCGAAATCTTGGTCAAAAATGCCCGTATGGCTATTCATGCTGTCGATGTGGTGTTGTTTGTCGTGGATTGTTCAGCGCCTTTAGGGGGAGGAGATCGCTTTATTGCGCAGCTGCTGACCCAAACGAATACGCCTGTGATCTTGGGACTCAATAAACTCGATTTACAGCGAAAAACCACAGAGCGGGCCTTGACCTTAGATCAAACCTACAAAACCCTGGCGAAAACACACCATTGGCCCGTTTGTAAGTTTTCTGCGTTGACCACCGCCAAGTTGAATTCGCTGCAACGCCAACTGATTCAACATCTGGCGCCTGGTCCTTACTATTACCCCCCTGATCTGGTCACCGACCAACCGGAGCGATTTATTATGGGCGAGCTAATCCGAGAACAAATTTTACTGCAAACCCGGCAGGAGGTTCCTCATTCCGTCGCCATTGTGATTGATCGTGTGGATGAGTCCCCCAAAATCACTCGAATTTTAGCCACCATTCATGTCGAGCGCGGCTCCCAAAAACAGATTTTAATTGGCAAAAAAGGTCAAATGTTGAAAGCAATTGGCACCGAGGCCCGTCATCAAATTCAAAAGCTGATTGCTGGCAAAGTCTATCTGGAGCTATTTGTGAAAGTTCAGCCCAAATGGCGACAATCGAGAATGCACTTAGCCGAACTCGGATATCAGGTTGAATCTAACTAATTTTTGGTCGATTGAGAGGGATTACATGTCTGCCATACCTCAATCATGGCCTGCACTGCCATTTCCAAGGGAATTTGCTCCAGCGTTTGGCTGTGATGAAATTTTAAGCTGAGCATCAGCTGTTTATGCAAAACGGAGAGGCGCTGACGTTCATGGGCAGCTTCAACAACATCATCTTTGTCCATATGGAGCGACTCTTATCCGTATAGAAATCAGCATTAACTTTGAGTAATAGCTCTGCAAGCTGTTCCCCATCCTTGGAGAGACGAAAAAACAAACAACACTCCGGCTGCCTTCCTTGATTATAAATAATGAACATATTCCACATTTCTGAGCCCCCTCTAATGGGGCAAAGGAATGCCAAAATTTAACAGATATACTCTCAGCAAATGAGGAGATTTAGGATAGTTCAAGGAGTTCTCAATTAATACTAACCTAGACATCCTCTATCCGGATGAATATCTTCAAATCTTGAATCATGCGGGGGCTCGTTTTATCTCCATCACTAATGGGGCAAGAGCCGATTGGCCAGCCTATTGTATTACCATTGCCGTGTTGCTTCGTTGGTGATCATGCAGATTTATACGCCTGATTGGGTTAAACACGCTGTCTTTTATCAGATTTTCCCTGATCGCTTTGCAGGTCGGTCTCATCCCTCTATACCGTCTCACGTTCAATGGGAACCCTGGCAGGCTCCACCCACCTTGCAGGGGTATAAAGGGGGCAATCTATGGGGAATTATTGATCGTCTCGATTATTTAGTGGATTTAGGGATAACGGCGCTGTATTTGACACCCATTTTTCAGTCGGCTTGTAATCATCGGTATCATACCCATGATTATTACCAGGTGGACCCTATTTTAGGTGGGAATGAAGCTCTCACGGCGTTGTTAACCGCTGCCCATGATCGCCAAATTAAAGTGGTCCTGGATGGCGTCTTTAATCATGCCAGCCGGGGATTTTTCTTTTTTAACGACATTTTAGAGAATGGGCCTTACTCGCCGTGGGTGGACTGGTTTCGAGTGGAGGGCTGGCCGGTCGCAGCATACCAAGGTAATCAACCCGCCAATTATCTGGGTTGGAGTGGGAATCGCGCCTTGCCGCAGTTCAATCATGACCACCCAGATGTACGGGAGTACATTATGCGGATTGCTGAATACTGGGTAGAACAGGGAATTGATGGCTGGCGATTAGATGTGCCGAATGAAATCAAAGTGCCTGGGTTTTGGCAGGAATTTCGCGATCGCGTCAAAGCCATCAACCCAGAAGCCTACATCGTGGGTGAAATTTGGGATAATGCCCAGCCGTGGTTAACCGGTGATCAATTCGATGGGGTGATGAACTATCAGTTTCGGCAGGCTTGTATCGCGTTTACCGCAGGGCATCGGGTTGACTTAGCCTATACAACCCAACCCGCCTACGCGCCCTCCCCAGCACTACAAGCACCAGACTATGATCAACGTATCCAAGACTTACTATCCTGGTATCCCTGGGACATTCAGTTAACTCAGCTGAATTTGTTATCTAGCCACGACACGGCCAGGCTATTGTCCATGGTGCATATGGACTACAGCAGTGTTGAGCTGGCTACACTGCTCTTGTTTACCTTTCCAGGGGCACCCTGTATCTATTATGGCGATGAAGTGGGGTTACCCGGCGGCATTGATCCGGATTGCCGTCGCAGTTTCCCGGACAAGCAGGATTGGCATCTAGAACTCCAAACCGTTCATAAACAGCTGATTCAAATCCGGCATGCCCATCCCGCCTTACGCATGGGCCAATATCAAGGGTTATATGCCAAGGACCAGGTTTATATCTTTAGTCGCTTTTTAGACGAAAATCGGCTGATTGTTGCAATCAATTGTGGTTCAGACGCCGTCTCCACACCGCTTGATCTCAGTTTGTTACCCTATCCCATTTCTCGGGTCGAAGTACTCTATGGCAATGCTTCTACCGCCCATTCCACAACTAGTATTTCTAAGAATTTGATCGACTTCCATCTACCTGCTCGTCAAGGGAGTATCCTGTTGGTTAGCGCCTGATCCATTGGAGTAGCCTGCTCAAAATTGCAGTACTCCCCATTTTTGTATCCAAGGCGTCAGATCTGAGTTAATTACTGGGAACTCTAAAGTTAAGGGGGGACCCCAGATTCGGGGATGACATGAATGCATCTAAATTCCCGTACAGTAGAAGCCTTAACCGATGGAAGCAATTTTAATGGTTCTAGCTGGATTGCTAATAGGTGTCCTTTTGACCGTAGCAATTCTCTGCATTTTCTTGGTGGTCCTGGTCTTACCCAATAGAGAATCTTTTATAGCGTTACAACAACACGCTCACAAACCCCAACGTATCGAAACGGAGTTTCGTGAACTCAACGATTTACAAGCCTTGATGGAGCGGAAACAACCTCAGCTGGTCGAAGTTCGACCCTGGCATGATAACGCCGAGTACTTAGCGTTAAAAGCCGATATACAATCTGAGTCTCACGCTTATCGCCATGTGCCCAGCTTCTTGCGCGGATTTATGCCCAAATCCTGGCGAAAAGCATGGCAGTATAGTGAGTCTTTGACCTACGTCAATAATTCAATCCCTAAAATTATTTCTAATTGGGATAGTCGAGAACTCTCTCGTCAGTGCACCCCCACCCTCTTGCAAGCAACGCAGCGAGATAGCTTGGAAAAAAGCTTTGCTGACCTACTGGGTCGCTGTGGCAGAATGACTACCTACCAAGGCATTAAGTACTTTGGATTGGCAAATCTGCAGGAAGGATCGGGTTGGCAATTTGTTGCTCAAGCTGATTTTGAACATGGTTGGGCCATTATTACAGGGCGCGTGATCTGGCAGGGGCAGCGTTGTCGGTTTGATCACTTTAGTATCAGCAATGCCGTTTAACCCACCAAGGGGCTAAGCCTGGTCAGGTAACTCACCAAAATCCCTTAAAACTGGATTAAAAATTGAGGCACGACGGTCTCCTTTGCGGCTACACCGATGGCAACCCCATTGCGAGCGATAGGGGGCCATCGGCCCAATCCCTTCCACTCACCAATCTAGCCAGGCTAGCCGTTTTTCGGGGTGGGCAGCATACGTTTGCAGGAGTGACTGGTACGTGGGGCTATCAGCCCATCGGTCAATTTCTCGGGCTCGAAGCACGGGTAAGGGATGGGTCAGTTCTGCGGTGCGGACGGCTTTGAGCAGGTTAGCCAGATCGTGATCGATGTGATCATAGGCGCGGGCTTGGTCGATAAAGGCATCAACATTGAGCTGTGCCGCAAAGGTGGGAGATCCACCCGCCAGCTTCATCAGCACAGAGGCCATCACTTTGGCATTTTGGGTGACTAATAAACCGGCGCGATCGCAAGTGAATTCCGCACAACGAACCCATGCCATTAGCTGCATTTGCAAGCTTTGAGCAATCAGTCCTCCCCAAGGAGACAACTGCCCCGCCGCCAACACTAGCAGATTCGCAATGGTGAGATAAACACCATGCTCACATTTCAGATGGCCAAGTTCGTGCGCGAACACCGCCTGAATCTCAGGTGGATCGAGCAACTCTAACAAGGACGTATGGACGACAATAAAAGGCCGCTGCCCTCGCATCGCTAATGTATAGGCATTGGGCGTTGGATGTTGGCGCACATACAGCTGGGGTTGGTCCAGATCGAGGATATGACACGCCTCTTGGAGGAGCTGGTACAGCTCGGGAAGCTGCTGCTGACTCACCAAAACACTAGAGCCAATATTTTCCAGATAGAAAATTTGTTCTGCCGTACTGCCGAGCAAGCTGCGCACCAGCCAATCCAAACCGGGCAGTTGCTGTAAGGCTTGGGTCGCTTCTAGATCAAGGGGGTGGCGGAACTGGGCAGCCTGTAACCCCAACAACGGAACTTTAGACATGGGCGGTTTGCGATGAACCAACTTTCTGTATTGTGACATTACTCTTTCAGGTGTGAACTTGGGAGTCAGAGTTAAGATTTCTAAGCATCGGGGTATATTGAGAAGAACTAACAGCTTAGTCTCACGCGTACGTTACTCTGCTGTCACCCATGTGTGAACTAGAGATTGATGCGATCGCACTCCTCAGTTTTAGGGTAGATGTGACGGATGTGTTAAGAGTCTGCGGATTCTGAATTGGATCTGTTAGTTTGAAGGGGGTAATCGCCTTCTCCTTATTTCTTTCGCCATCTAAATAACAGTAAACAAAACGCCTGTGGCTCCAATAAAAAAAAGAAATCAACAAAACCAACCTAATATTAACGAGCGGATTCGCTTTCCTAAGATTCGAGTGGTCGATGCAGATGGAACTCAACTTGGGATTATGGCCCCGAGTGAAGCCATGGAAATCGCCGATGAGCGCAATCTAGATTTGGTTCTTGTCAGCGATAAGGCCGATCCCCCCGTGTGTCGGGTGATGGACTACGGTAAATTTAAATTTGAACAAGAGAAAAAAGCGCGAGAAGCTAAGAAAAAACAGCATACTTCTGATGTAAAAGAAGTAAAAATGCGCTACAAGATTGACACCCACGACTATGAAGTTCGGGTTAACCACGCGAAGCGGTTTTTGAAATCTGGCGATAAGGTGAAAGCAACCGTCACCTTCCGAGGCCGGGAGATTCAGCATTCCCATCTTGCCGAGGCCCTGCTCAAAAGGATGGCTAATGATCTCCTCGACTTCGCCGAAATTCAACAAGCGCCTAAACGCGAAGGTCGCAATATGATTATGTATCTATCCCCTAAAAAATAAGGGGCTTTTCAGATCTAGAATCTACCGACTAGCCGTCCATAAGCTCACCTTTAGAGAGACTTTCTTCCAGCTCTTGTTCTCTTTTGGCGATCTGAATATGAAGCTTGAACTCAGCAGCCAACGACAAGGGGGCTACTACCGTAATGTGTTCTGCTGTCTTCTCTTCTTCAGTTTGAATGCAACTGAAATGGGCCGGTTTTTGCTGGTGTTCAGTTGCTTCTGATTTTTAGCCAAATGGTATCGATTCTCTGATATCCTGGGTTCTTCAAAATCCACGACCTCAAACCCCGTTTCACGAAATGCTTTCCAATAATCGGAAAGCGGTCGGTGAAACCAGATAAATTCCGATGTGAAGTGCCCCCAAGGGGGTTCAATACACTTCTGTTGCTGGAAGTACGAAAAATCCCACTGGTAGGTAACAGCAACATCGCTATCTGTCGTTGTGGCATATTCCTGAGGAAAGCAGGGATGGGAGAAGACGACCACTGCATGCCCTCCGGGTTTCAGCACTCGAAAGAAGGCTTGCACAGTTTCGGTAAGGTCTGGGGTGTCCATCAGTACGTAGTTGGAAATGACGATATCAATCGATTTATCAGCTACTGTACGCAGTATCGAACAAGAGTCAATGCGAAAGTCAATACGGGCCGCTTTTGAGCGGGCAATCCGGAGCATCTCCTCTGAAAAGTCGATACCAATAACGTGGGCACCCTTTTCGTTCAGTTTGCGTGAGAGATAACCCGTACCACACCCCGCGTCGAGGACAGTAGCACCAGAGACATCGCCTGCAAACTGCCAGAGAACAGGGTCGGAATTAAGGATGCGATTGCTATCCCCGTCATCACCCACTTGTTGATCCCAGTCGTCGGCGACACGATTCCAAAACAACTGTGTTTCGTCAGGATTCTTATTCATGCATTCTTCCCGCAGGGCAATCAACAGTGGATAATCATTCCGGATCTGGGCATCGTATTGATTATGCTCAGTCTCTTAGAGATAGGAAGCACGCTTGAACTTTCCCAGAACAATTGGGCTATTTGCCAACGCTCTAGAGTGGCTGCCCTCCCACTTGAACCCACTCGTGTAGCTCGTACTCCACACAGCGGTTTAAAATCAAGGGGTCTTGCTCCACAATTTTTTGCGCATCTTCCTGAGAGTCTGCTTGAAAAATCAGCATACCACCCGCACTTTCTCGCCAATACCCCGTCTTAGCCTGATAGCCCTGCGCGTCCAGCGTTTTAACGTAAGCCAGGTGGGCAGGCACATGTTGATCAAAGGTGGCTTTCTCAACAATGCCGCGTTCAATTTTGATATACCAGGGCATGGCCTAAAGATACTTTTGCAAAATAAGGGACAACTGTTCCTTGGTGGTGGCTGGAGCTTGATCTAAGGGCGTAAAGATGGCGTGTTTCAACGCGTTGTGTGCCTTAGAGGCGGGTGGAGATTGGCTCAGCCGCTTGACCGTCTCTTTAATCACGCTTTGGGCATTACTGGCATTTTTGTGGAGATTGCCAATAATCATTTCTACCGTCACGCTGTCATGCTCAGGATGCCAGCAGTCATAGTCCGTCACTAAGGCTAAAGTGGCATAGGCAATTTCCGCTTCTCGTGCCAGTTTGGCCTCCGGTAAATTGGTCATCCCAATCACGGTGCCGCCCCAGCTCCGGTATAAATTCGATTCCGCTTTGGTGGAAAAAGCAGGTCCTTCCATACACACGTAGGTGCCTTGGCGATGGAGGGTGACATCGGGGAGATTTAGGGATGCGATCGCATCTCCCAATACCCCAGCCAAGGACCCACATACGGGATCACCAAAGCCAATATGAGCCACAATGCCCTTACCAAAAAAGGTAGACACTCGATTTTTGGTGCGATCAATAAATTGGTCTGGCACCACCATATCCAAAGGTTTTGCTTCTTCCTTCAGCGATCCAACCGCTGAAGCTGAGATCAAATATTCAACGCCCAAGGATTTCATGGCATAGATATTGGCTCGAAAGGGGAGTTCACTTGGGATCAAATGATGATTCCGGCCGTGGCGGGCCAGAAAGGCAACCCGTGCCCCTTCTAACGTACCGACAATCAATGCATCAGAAGGATCACCAAAGGGTGTATGGATACTCACCTCTTCAACATCGGTCAGGGCCTCCATCTTATATAGGCCACTACCACCGATAATACCAATCTTCGCCTGAACCATATGCCCATGCCATCGTGTTGTTAGTCCTTCCGTAGTGTACTGGTAAACTTAGCGTCTACGGCGTCGTTTTTTCGATTAAAAAAGCAACTACGCGGCCCAGTCTTGAGGCTTCAGGAAGGTCTCGTACAGCTCTGCTTCAGGAGTATTCGGTTCTGGAGAATAGGCATATTCCCAGCGCACTAACGGCGGCAACGACATCAGGATCGACTCAGTGCGGCCATTGGTTTGCAGGCCAAAAATCGTGCCTCGGTCATAGACAAGATTAAACTCCACATATCGTCCCCGACGATAGAGCTGAAAATTGCGCTCGCGGTCACCATATTCAGTATCTCGGCGTCGTTCGATAATCGGGACATAAGCCGGTAAAAAGGCGTTGCCACAATCTTGAGCAAAGGCAAAGATCTCCTCCCAAGATCGTTGGGGTAGCGTGCCGAGCTGATCGCTATGCTTTGCCGCAATGCCCTCTGCATGAGGACCACGGTACAAGGCCCCCATCCCATCCTGATAATCGAAGAAAATACCGCCCACACCTCGCATTTCTTGCCGATGCTTGAGATAGAAATACTCGTCACACCAGGGTTTAAAGGTGGGGTAATACTCAGGGTGATTGCGATCGCAGGCCGCTTTCATCGTCTGATGAAAATGGACCACGTCTTCTTTAAAGGGGTAGTACGGCGTTAGATCAATGCCTCCCCCAAACCACCAAACGGGTCCCGCTTCGAAATAGCGATAATTTAGATGTACCGTCGGCACATAGGGATTACGCGGATGCAGCACCATTGAAGTCCCGGTGGCATAAAACCGATGCCCTTCAGCTTCAGGACGTTGTTTCAGAATCGAGGGGGGTAAATGATCTCCCCATACCTCAGAGTAATTGACGCCACCTTGCTCTAACACCCCCCCTTCTCGCAGTACGCGCGAGCGGCCACCCCCCCCTTCGGGGCGATCCCAAGAGTCCTCTCGGAAGGTACTGCTGCCATCTAATACTTCGAGCTTATTGCAAATGCTGTCTTGCAATCCGCGCAGAAACGCGCCGACCTGCTCTTTGGAATCTGAGGGGGGCGGAGGAGCATGGGTTACCGCTGCAGGTGTTGAAGAAGATGCAGTCATGAGTAGCCTCTGAAAGAAATAGGAGCTGGGCTATTCTCATCCAGTCAAGAACGCTTCATGGCGATTGCACAAGAAGTCTAGCCAGCCAGGTCGCTTTATCTACTCTAAAACGATTTGGGGCAATGGAGAATAGGGATTTCAGAATCTCTTACAGCCAATCGACAGCAGGATCACTCACACCAAAAAGTATGTGATCCAACCTTAGCGATCGGGCATACCTGAACCACTTCCATTGAGTCCTGGCTGCACAAAAGCGGCTTGAGGACTGTGATCGGGCTGAGACAACTCTCTGACTTCTTGCATAAAATCACTGACCTCATGAGCTAGTTCAGTCCGCTCAGACTCCACCTCTGCTTGGGATGGAAGGTTGGGATCTTCAGGGTTACGCTTTTGGGAAAATCCCCAGGCAAAGATTAGCGCAATTGCTAGAATCATCAACCATTGAGGCGGCACAAAATCATCGTTAACCACTTTCAGCAGCAATCGAGAGCCCACTAACACCACGGTTAAGTAACCCGCATCTTGCAAATGGACATACTCTTCTAGCCACTTAATAAAGAGTCCTGCCATAAATCGCAGGGTAATGATGCCAAAGATGCCACCGGTAATCACTAGCCACCGCTCATCTGACAGAGCAATTGCAGTAGTGACACTATCTAATGAAAACGCTAGATCGGTAATAGCAATAACTGGAATCGCCTGCCAGAGAGAGTTAAATCGGGGGCCATGGTGATGGTGTTCGGCATCTTCTTTGAAAAAATATTGAAAGGCAAGCCATAGTAAATAGCATGCTCCCAACAGCTCAAATTGCCAAAATCGGATCACCCATGTGGCGGTAAAAATTAAGAACATCCGCATCACAAAGGCTGCCAATAAACCAATGTTTAGGGCACGACCTTGCAGCTTTTCATCGGCCAGACCTTTCACCAATGCGGCTAATGCGATCGCATTATCGGCAGATAAGACCGCTTCCAGCGCGATCAAAATCAGGATAATTAAGGCAGTGTCGATACCGATCTGGGGAGAAAGTTCAAACAGTGGATCTAACATCTAGTGACGAATGAGGAAATGAGGTTTAGGGAGGGTAATTGAGTGAAAATCACACTGCTCCTATGTTATTCAACGTACCGCTAAAGTGGATATTTCTGCACACTATATTAAGCATTTCTGTATCGCACGGAAGACTAGGTGATCCCCGATCTGAGCAGGAGTGAGGGGGAGACTCAACAGCAAATTTGGCCGTTCACAGCCAAATGAACCAGAAACTCAACGACCAATGTTGAGTGATGTAACAAATTATTCCCCTCGGTCGCAAATTACCGGACATTGTAAATTGATAGGAATGGGAATTATTGGAGCTTAAATTTTTATGGAACTATCAGATCTACAAATTGTAATTGCTCTTGTTGTGGCCTTGTTGCCTGCATTGCTAGCGCTGAACCTTGGTACTGCCCTTTCGAAGTAAGCGCCTCGGGTGTCTCTAGCTACGGCAGCGAGATTAGAAGACATCCAGTCACTTTACACTTAACAAGCGAAGTGTCTTACTGGCGGTAAGACACTATTTTTTTGCCTCGCACTTGAAAGTATGCCTCACTGGCATCCCAGTCTTCTGGGGTCCTCAAATAGGCTGGATTCCCAAAAATCGTCTTTAGAGAAAAAATGGGGAATTAAGTACTATTTCCTGGCAGAGTTCCAAAAAACTAAAGATTTCTATCAATTTGATTTACACTTTTTCGTTTTATTCGCTACACTAGCCACACACTGAGCCAATTTTACGTGAATCGCGTTAGTTTGGAGCTGGCAAAAATCTTTGTGCCCAAGTCAATGGGCAACAGTAAGTTCTAGTGTTCCCATTCTAATCAGCAAAACGCGGCATCATCGCTGGTTTATCACGCTTCTGTCTTTCTTGCTTCTCCAAGAACGTCACTAATAGGTTGGCCTTAGTGTAGCCCCCTTAGTGATGCTACTTGCCTGCTCAAGGCCAACTGATATGAGTGCTCTGTCTCAACCCAAGCCTGTCCCCCGTTCTACCCGCAAACCTGCGCGGAGAGTTGCGAGTCAGCGTCGTCCGCGCAAGCATCCCAAATTTGCTGCACGTGCCACTGAAACGGCCATAGTGTTGGGGGTTAATGTCGTTTTGATTGGCACCTGTCTTCACACCTTAGGGAATATGTTGCCCCAGCAACTCACTCAACAGGCGAAATTGCAGGAAATCAAAGGAGAGGTAAGTCGAACAACCGCCCATATCGAGCAGCTCAAGCAAACGCATCAACGCAGTTTAGATCCAGAGGTTTCTCGCCGTATTTCGGAAGAGCAGGGGCATTTAATTCGCAAGAATAAGCGGAATTTGGTGTGGATCAAGCCAACTAAACGCCAACCGTAGGCTTATCCTCCTCCTAAACCTTCCCAACGTCTTGATAGCGTCGCTTTTCCCTGATTTTCGATTCACTCAATCCAGTATTCGTAACTAGCGTTACCAAACGTTTAATTTTTTTCTGCTAACGTTGGAGATAGCAGATTAGCCTTTATGCAGGATCCGAAATTTCGTGGAAGCACTCCACATTCTAATTGTTGAGGCTAATCCTCATTTAAGATCGCTCTTGGGTTGGCACTTACAGCAAGCAGGCTATTTTATCCATCTCAGTGCCAGTATTAAGCAGGCTCAAACTGCTTATCAGCACCATCAACCTGATTTGGTCATTGTCGATTCAGATTTACCCGATGGCCAGGGACAGGAGCTATGCCGATGGTTACAACGGCAGAAGCACCCTCTGATTTTAATCTTGTCTGCTCAAACAACTGAAGCAGATGTCGTGATGGGCTTGAAAGCTGGGGCAGATGACTATTTGGGTAAGCCTTTTGGTATGCAAGAGTTTTTAGCGCGCATTGTCGCGCTGAGTCGGCGGAGTCGTCTGAGTCTGCCGACACAAGTATCTTTTGGTGCCCTCAGAATTGATTTGATTCAACGACGGGTTCATTACCATAACGAGTTAGTGGATTTAACCCCCCAGGAATTTAGTTTGTTATATGTTTTGGTTCAAGCAGAAGGGATTGCTCTCAGCCGGTTCGAACTCTTACAGCGAGCTTGGCCAGAAAGCATTGATAACCCCCGAACCGTTGACACCCATATTTTGTCTCTGCGCAAAAAGATTGAGCTGGATCCCCAGCAACCCCAACTGATTCAAACGGTGCGAAATGTTGGTTATCGACTGAATCTGGGCTATTTAATGGATGTGGGTCCAAGCCAAACACAACATCCCAATTCTGCGCCTGCGGTGACTTCCCCTCATCCTTTTCGTTCAGGTGGCTCGCCCCCATCCAGGATGTCGATGTCCAGACCTCAATCTGTCTAGCTGTGAGCCTTTTACTCCCATTCTGCCTGTTCGACTTGGGCTTGTACGGCTAATTGTTCCTTAATGTCTGACCAGTTGATCTCACGGGTGGGGACATCCAAGATTAATTGGCCTTGGTTGAGCCAGAGGATGCGATCGCAAACCTGAGCCAAAAATTCAAACTGGTGACTGGCGATTACTAACGTCATTGAACTGGCCGTCAACACCTGCGCCACACGCGCTATCGTGCCTGGATCGAGGGCGGATGTGGGTTCATCGAAAATACCCACTTTGGGTTCAGTGATACAGGCACGGGCCAAACTGACCAGCTGTCGCTGCCCCACAGAAAGCTGTAATTCGGTCGAGTTTAGCCAGTCATCGACAATCCCCAAGCGTTTGCGCCAGAGACTCACTCGGGTTGCAATCGTCTGCTCTGGCAGGTTTTGGAGTCTGAGCGGATAGCTGAGGGTTTCTTGTACCGTCATCCCCAGGAGCTTCGGTTCTTGGGGGACTAGCATCACCTGCTGGCGCAAGGACAACACGGGCCAGTCTGATAGTGGTTGTTGCTCAAAATAAAGTTGGCCAGAGGAGGGATTGCTGAGACGATTGAACAGCCGTAGCAACGTGGTTTTTCCTGAACCAGAGGCGCCAACAATACCAATGCGATCGCCAGCAAACACCTCCATAGAAATATTCTGCAGCAGATATTGGTTGCCAAAGGAGGTCACCACATCCACCTGTTGAAGTTGGAGTTGTGGCAGTTTAGGCTTAGATAGGGGCAGATTAACCCCCTCTGTTTCTAGCATGCATCGTTCACTGATTCACTGACTCTATTTTGGACTGTGACCTCTAAAATTGCGATGGTGAAAGATTCTATCAAGGGGCATCTCCCGGTAACCTAGTTCCTATGCTTGTTCTTCCGTTCCTCTTTTCCCCATATAGCAAATAATGCTGATTAATTTGAATGTTCGCAGAATTCTCAGGTCAATATGCGATTAAATCGACGAGAATTCCTCTCTTTAGTTAGCCTATCGGGTTTAGGAGCTGGTTTTCTCCACAATAGAACGCTAGCCCAATCTTCACAGCTGGACAATCCTACGGATCCGGCTTGGACGTCTCCGCTCGATCCACCTCTGTTGCGCTTTGTCGCGGTTGGTGATGTGGGCACTGGTGAGCAAGCTCAATATGACGTTGCTCACTCTATGTTGCGTTTCCATCAACGCCAGCCATTCCCCTTCGCTTTCCTGACAGGTGACAATATCTACGATGGGGGAGACATTCAACGGATTGATCAGGTATTTGAGCAACCTTACCAGGGCTTACTGCAGCACAAGGTTCAATTCCATGCCATTCTTGGCAATCACGATGTCATGTCTAATCAAGGGCAGGATCAGATTCGCTACCCAGGTTTCAATATGCAGGGGCGATACTATACCTTTGCCCATGGCCCGGTTCAGTTTTTTGCCCTAGATACCAACCCCGGCCACCACTGGTCTGCCCAATTGCCCTGGTTTAAGCGTGAATTGGCTCAATCCAATGCTGATTGGAAAATTGTCCTGGGACATCATCCCCTCTATGCCTCAGGACTGCACAGCATTAAACAACGGCTAGCAAAACAGCTGGGTCCTTTGTTAGGCCAGTCCAAGGCCTACCCTGGACTGGCTGATCAGTTAACACCATTGTTCACTCAATATGGGGTGCAGCTCTACATCAATGGCCATGAGCATCACTACGAACGAACGCATGCGATCGCAGGCACCACCTATCTCACCTGCGGGGTTGGAGCCAGGTTACGACCCACCGGATCATCCACCTGGACTGCCTTTGCCAGCTCACAGCTAGGTTTTGCAGTAATTGATATATATGCCGATCAACTCATTATCAAAGGAATTGGTGTGAATGGCATCCCCTTTGATCAAGGCAACGTTCTTCGTCAGGCTCACTTGGACTCAAACTCACCACTGCTCTGATACGGCTGCCTCAATCTTAATGTGAAAGATTAAATTGTGGAGCTAATGCTTAATGACAGATGAACTGTATGCAATAGCATGAACGGGTCTAACTCCTTTTGTCAAACTCGACTTCATACAAACAAGCTGCTACCGAATATTTAGTCCTATTGACACCCTATCGATACAACTCGCTAGAGTTTATGACCGCCAAGGCAAACGGACATGCATTTCGGCCACTGGATCCATTTCAGATATAGGGCTATTATCCGTTTGAGCTAACATCTTTTGACCATACCAATTTGCTCCCGGATAAGCCGTTAAACCATGAACAAAAATACTTAAGAAAACGGTAATAGCCATCGTATTGAAAATGATATTGCTACCCAATAAGTTATCTTCTTCTACAATTGCTAGGCCGTAAACAATTGAAGCAATTCCCCTAGGGCCAAACCAGCCCATAAAAAAGATGCTTACCGGCTGTAGCTTTGCCCCCATCATTGAGATAGCTACTCCTAGTATGCGAACAACAGTCAAACTTCCTAGCGCATATAGCCACATTTGCCAGGTTGCCTGGGCTAGAGAGGGTATAATCATCACCGCGCCGTACAGCAAGAACGTAAGTAATGTTAGAAGCTGTCCCTCAGCCTCTCCAAACTCGTACAGCTTTTGTTGAATAGCTTCAGAAGTGACATTTCCGGAGACTAGACCCGCACAAAAAGTAGCAATAAAGGCATTGCCACCTATCATCTCTGCTCCGGTATAGGCCAAAAATGAGAGTCCCAGAACCGACAAATCCTCAAAGGACTCATTCATCCATTTGCGCTGCAGGCTCTTCTCAATTAGCTTAGTGCCGAAGTAACCAATCACAACGCCCATGACCACACCAAACACAATTTGTCTGCCGCTAAAGGTGAGCCAGTAAGTGGCATTGGTGGCCTTTTCACTTTCTTCTGCTAACGCCAAAAATAATAGAAGGACAGGTAAGCAGATGCCGTCATTGAGACCACTTTCAACATTAATAGCTTGACGAATACATGATGGAACCCGATGGCTGTTGACCACAGCTTGCCCCAGAGCAGCATCAGTCGGCGCCAGGATGGTCGCAAGAGCAGCAGCTTCCCAAGGATTGAGTACTGATGAAAAGAGCATTAAGGCAAGCCCTGTTCCGCCCATAATAGTGATGGGTAAGCCAATACCGAGCAACCGTAGCGGTAGCCTATAGCCTTGTCGCAACTGATTAAGCTGAACGCGTGAGGCATCTGTAAAAAGTACAATTGCCAGAGTAGCTTCGGCTAGAATCTTGATATTTTCATTGGAGGCGGTAAGACCTTGAGCGAGTCCTAACACTGTCGGGCTGATGAGTAAGCCAAAGGTGACATAAGCCATGGGTGGGGTAATCACACTTTTTTCGAGGCGACGAGAAAAAGCCCCAAAAATCAAAACAAAAACTGCGATCGCCGCTAGAATTTCAGCATTCATATCACACCCCTCTAAAAAACAGCCCAAGTAGGTATTGGTATAGCTCAGGCTGAACTGAATGTAATTTCTCTTTGTCTCACCTTTCCGCAAAAAAGTGAACAGTTAATTCAATCTGAGAGGGTTTGCGCTCAAACCCTTCACTAATCGTCTTCAATCTGAACATTGCAAAGGAAATCATGGTTAATCTGTTCATTCATTAGTCTGACCGTTTATGAAGATGATCAACCGATCGAAAACATGATGAGAGTCACCATGATATTGCATGAGCACGAGCAGTGCGCCACATTAGAATGCATTGGCAGAGTAATGATAAAAGCCGTTGGTCTTGATCACCTTGCGTAGTGAGCGAATTTGCATCTTCATCAATATGTGCTGACAAACTACAGCCGCCAATTCCACCTACTATCTCTACACCTCTGGATGCAAAAAAACAACTTTTACTTAGGCGATTTTGCCGAGAGAGCTAATCATAATTAATATCTAAATATACTCCTATAGGATTACTTTATAGGGTTGCCAATAGTTCGCCATCATTGCAAGCAATCTAGTGCAAAAACAAATTAGTCAGTTATTACCATTGACTATTATTCGCCAAAACTGACAGGTGGTTATTATTTTTTACATTTCACGTCTTACCGACTCACCGATCAAAGTCACTAAAGCCACCATACCCAATCAGCCACTTGCAAAACAAATACTGGGTTTAGATAACACCCCACGGGGTCCCTTCCAATGACCTATTGATAGGTCTTTTGTCTCTAGTTTTATCGTTATTTCACCCTGTCAAACACTGAACTCAATCTCTTCGTTAAAGTCTTTCGAGACTTGGGAATACTCAGTAAGTGCGACTGCATTTCTATTTTTTGAAGGCAAAAAATATTCTTTTCTAGCCTAAGAGAAATCAGGCCATCTTTGGATTTTTTCTTATGTGAATAAAACTCAAATGACTCAAGCTTTAACACCGAACAACCATTCATTCCTAGAGGTTGATCCGCCACTAACTTCTGAAGCCGCTCCGCTTCAGAACAGTAGAGAAAAGACGCTAGAACAGGCTCAATCTGCGCCTCAGCCCACTTCCTCTGAGCTACAAAAAGCACGCCAAAAGTATCAATACGATTACACCCACATTCCATCGGTGGCAATGGTCCATAAACTGCCCCACGAAGAGCTACCCAGCTTTGCATGGTGGGAAAAAGTCATTAAAGTCATGGTCACCATCTTTGTGAATGCCTTGACCATTCACAAAGACCGCTGGTCAGAAGAAGAGGCTCGCAAACATGTGGCGCATTTACTCAAACAGACCCTGAGCAAAATTTTCAAACAGGGAACAGTCAGAACTCGGTTGCGATTAGTTTGGCATATGGCCAAAGCAGCTCCCCAGTTTCTGTGGAAAGGATTGACGTTAGGACTGCATGAGTGGGAAGAGGTCGTTGGTAGCTTAATTTCAGGTGTTGATAAGCATATTTTGCTCGATCTGTTTAAGGGGTTAAAAGCCCGCGTTGATCAGATGCGTGATGGTCAGGCCGCCACGAGCATAGAGCAGTACGAAAAGCAGTTTGCCACGATTGAGTTACCTGCGATCGCATCCTACTTCCAGGAAGATGAGTTCTTTGCCTATCTGAGAATTGCAGGCCCCAACCCAACGATGCTGGAACAGGTTCGATCCTTGTCTGGTGATCGGCTCAGTCAGAACTTTCCGGTGACCAACGCTCACTATCAAGCCGTTATGGGGAGTGAGGATTCCCTAAAAAAGGCTCTAGATGAACAGCGCCTGTATCTTGCCGACTATCATATTCTAGCTGGGGCAACCAATGGCACCTTTCCCAACACCCACCAAAAATACATCACAGCACCTCAAGCGCTATTCGCGATTCCTCAGGCTAGTTCAACTTCCCGCCATCTACGTCCCGTCGCCATCCAATGCGGACAAAGCCCTGGTCCAGAGACCCCCATCCTTCTTCCCACCCCCCAGGGCTCGTCTGAGCGTTATGCCTGGGAAAGGGCTAAGAGTGCCGTCCAAGTCGCCGATACCAATTACCACGAAGCCGTTACCCACTTGGGCCGCACTCACCTGTTTATGGGCCCCTTCGTCATGGCAACCCATCGCCAACTGTTATCCACCCATCCACTCAGTCTCCTACTGCGACCCCACTTTGAAGGAACACTCAATATCAATCATGGTACTCAGACCCTCCTGATGGCGCCTCAAGGCGGTGTAGACAGCACGTTGGCCCCCACCATTGATTCTGCTCGGGCTTTAGCAGTCAAAGGGTTACAAAGCTATGGGTTTAATCGTGCAATGCTGCCAAAGGTGCTAGAGCAGCGAGGGGTTGCGAATCCAGACACCTTTCCCATTTACCCCTACCGTGATGATGCCTTACTACTCTGGCAGGCCATCCAAGAGTGGGTATCTGCTTATCTGCACCTCTACTATGCGGATGATGCTGCGGTACAGCAAGATCAGGCACTACAAAACTGGGCAGCCGAGCTGATCGCCTTTGATGGCGGACGTGTCGTGGACTTTGGCGAAGCAGGTCGCATCCGCACCCTCAACTATCTGATTGAAGCGGTAACGATGATTATCTTTACGGCCAGCGCCCAACATGCCGCCGTTAATTTTCCCCAGGGAGACATTATGGTCTATACCCCTGCCATGCCCTTAGCGGGATATTCGACTGCACCAAATCAGACCACCTCTAGTGAAGAAGCATACTTTGGGCAGCTTCCTCCCCTAGACCAAGCACAAGAGCAACTGGAGTTAACCTACCTTCTGGGCCAGGTGTATCACACAAAATTAGGACAATATGAGGCGGGATGGTTCCAGGATAAGCAAGTTCAGGCTCCTTTGCAGGTCTTCCAAACACGATTACGGGAAATAGAAAAGGAGATCTTAGCCCAACACAAAAACCGTCCCTATCCTTATTCCTACTTGCTACCTTCCAAGATTCCTCAAAGTATCAATATCTAGTAGGCCAACAGGCGATTTTCCCGTCAACTTAGGTCAGAAGCATTTTTCTATCACCCAATAAATAGAACTTATTCAATGCATAGACCATCACTTTCGGGATCCTCCCTTTTCTGATTTTAATCACCGCTTTGCAGATTCAGTCTGCAAAGCACCAACCCCTTATCACAATCAACCTCGCACTCTTATTTAGGCAAGAACTATGGCTGGCCCTTCTCTAAACTTATTTCGTCCAAAACCCCATACTGAACAACGTCCAACCCCCCAGGGAAAGACAGGAATCGCTCAACAGTTGTTCAGGTATTTGCTTCGCCACAAAATCAAGCAATTCAAAGGTATTCCAGGTCCTACTCCTTCATTTCCTACGGGAAATACCCAAGATTTGTCAAAGGGGAAACCCATCTGGGAAGTGTTTGCAGACTATGCCCAACAATACGGTGGTCTGTCCTTGTTTTGGCTCTTGGGGCGTCCTTGCCTCGTCCTAAATGACCCTGATTTGATTGCTGAAGTTCTCATGGAGTCAACAGCTGGGCAAACAGAGACAAAAACCACCTCCAAATGCCCTTTTCATAACTTTCGATTCTATAAAAACCTCCCCCGCAAGGCGCTCAGGCCGATCATGACGGACACCAGCACCTTTATCGCTCCTGTAGCCGATCAAAGATGGCAGGAGCTGCATCAAAATCATCCTTTCGCCCTGGATTATTTCGATCAGTGGTTGGACACCCAGTTTCCTACCCTAAGGGCATTTATGCAGACCAGAATTGCAAAGCTAGCAGCTGAGTCTGCCACTTTTGAGGCATTCGAGATGGTCCAAAAGCTAACCTTTGATGGATTTTCGTTGGCGATGGTGGGTAAAGTCTTTCCTGATCAAGTTTTCGCCCAATTCAATACCCTGTGCCAGAGCAGCACCCAACGCATGAATCGCTCGACCATCGCCAATGGCCTGATTCCCAACCGACCCTGGGATCCTCGCTTTCATCAGGTGAGTCGCCAGTGGTTCAAATACTTTGACCAAGCTGTCCAACAGGCACAATTGCAACCTACGGGTGAATCGTTGATGGCCTGGGTGATGCGCAAGGGGGGATCTAACCATACCCCCGACGAATTCAGAAATATCTTTGCGGGTGTCTATCCGGGCGGAGCCATCTCAGCGCCCAGTGCGATCACCTCAACCCTACATCTCCTCTATCAGCATCCAGAGGTCTTAGCCTCACTGCGGGATGCACTTAAGGACTTATTCGCAGCCCCCTTAACGCTAGAGCGTTTAGAAAACTGCACTTTACTGGATCAGGTATTGCGCGAAGCCATGCGACTGCGGCCTCCAGTGCCCTTTTTTATGCGGAATGTCAATCCAGACCAGCCGACTAAGCTAGGAGGACATACCATCCCCGCGAATACTTCTATTTTTATCAACAACTGGTATCTCCATCGCAGTGATCACTGGTCTTGTCCTGAGGCATTTAAACCCGAACGCTGGGACCCAGAAACCTGTCGTCAGAACGATTGGGGCAGTGGCTATTTCTTTCCTTATGGCCGCGGAAAACGAACTTGTATGGGTCAAGCCTTAGCCCACTGCTTTATGAAACTAACGCTGGCGGTGATGGTTTCAGAATGTGAGGTGACCTTCGGCGATCAGCCTCATGATCGAGAGTTTTTCTTTGGTGTTGCAGTCCCTCGGCAGTTGAAAGTGAGCCTGGCTCCCTTGTAGTGGAGTAGGGGGCGATCAATGCCCTGCCCAGAGAATCCAGATATCTATCAACGCCAGCAACAGGCTGAATCCTAGCAAGATGCTGTACATCCACACTTGCGCCAAAGGCTTGACGGTGGCCATCTTTAACCCCGTTTGGGTTTCAATCATGCGGGTCATTTGGGCAAATCCTGCTACGCGCATCGGCAGCAGATGAGCGGACTCCTTGGGGGTGATCAGGTAATAGACCAAGCCTCCCTGGCCCGTTGCTCTGGGTTTGATGGCGGTAATGTCTGGCCAAGCTAAAAACCACCCTTGGCGGAACCAAGCAGGCACCCATTGAGGATAGTTAATCCCTATGCCTGTCTCCGTCAAGTGGACTTGCTCACTTAAGGCAGCAGCCAGTGCCAAAGCACCTAGGCTGATGCCGATATACACGCTGCTTAAGGCGATTTCTGGGAAAGAACGCACGGAACTTTTGGTCATTTGATGCAATAGTGATGCATTGAATCTAACTCTGAGCATGCGTGAACAATTAACGT
>NZ_JANQOY010000026.1 GCF_028285565.1 Acaryochloris sp. IP29b_bin.148 | reverse complement strand
GTAAGCTGATAGACATGGCTGAGGTAAAGTGGTACGGCATACTGCAAATATATGCCCCAGCCTTTTCTCATGCTCTATTTCTTCGTCGAACTCACGTTGTGTTAGTACCCGAAATTTGCTACTCCAGCAACCAGTTAAACACCACTTCAATCGTAAGTATGATTGGTCTAGCAAATGTAGGTGTAGGTAGTGAATGAGTCGGTTGATCAAATACTAAGGTCTGTTGCTGGGGCCGATAAACCAAGATTGCTTTTTCGCTTGGGTCAATAAGCCATCCCATCTCAGCACCATAATCGAGGCAATGCAGGATGTTTTTAGTCACTTTAGTATGACTCTGATCGGGGGATAGGATTTCAATTGTCCAATTAGGGGCCAGCTGAAAAATATTGGCAATCTCCCCATTTTGATCACGTGCGATTCTGTCCCAACTGAAAATGGAGATATCGGGAACGATCGATCGATCACCAAACGTACAGCGTAATTCTGAAAAGGCTCTGGCAATTTTTTTAGGCCGTAACTGGGCATTGATCGCAGTCGATAGTTCTGTCTGAATCGAGCTGTGCTTCCCTTGAGGCATCGGTTTTTTGATAATTTGCCCGTCTATATACTCGCTAGCCGGTTCTGTTTCTGGTAAAGCCAAAAACTCTTCTAACGTCAAGGGCTGAACAGGAGTTTGTACCATCTGATTGTTAGCTCAAAGAGACATACATCTGTTGATTGCAAGATAAATTCATACCAGGGAACTAAGAGCCCAGCACTCACCATCCCTCTTCATATTCGTCTAGTGCCTCTGCAAACATGGTTCCAAGCGTTATTTCATAGGGCAGTTCTTTATCTTCTTTATGATAAGCAACATAAGCGATTCCCTCTGCTTTGTTCCAGCAACTCATTTCGATAATGTAGTTCCAATACCAATCTGGAGAGCCAGTATTGGCGTTCCTTTGAAAATCGGCGGGTCCCCAAGCCTCCTGGATTTTGGCAACGACAGCTTCATATTCGCGTTGGAAATTAGCTTCGATAGTGTCTAAATTTGAAAAATCATGGTCAAAGAAGAGTTTTGATACTTTCCAATCAAATGTATATCCATATGGATGATAGTTCCCTGGAAACATCTTCCATAAAAAGCTTTCAAGGATTTTGACAGGATGTCTATCTTTCATGACTGCAGTCTCTTGCCATCACCTTTTTAGCTACGACAACAGAAAACATCAACCCATTAGGCAGGCGTTATTTACTAGACCTCATCGATATGTCCGATGGTTCTGCCCTTTCTGCCAAGATTCAGCTCTTGGAAACGATAGTGTTGGATTAGCCTGGATTTAAGATCTCATTGGTAGAAAGAGTCTTGGTTAAGTTGAGCTTCAGTTGACCTTCTCGCAAAGATGAAACAAATTCAGGGGACAAATAAGATTGGTATGCCCTATCTTCTGAGATATGCCGTTTCATAAAAGCGACACTCAACGCCGATAGATATGCCTTAGCCGCAGCAGGAGAAGGCCCCGCAAGCCCTTCGAACTCAGGCGGTGACTCACTGGGCTGATCAGCATTAATTGTGGAAAAATGGGTGCTGCCCTGCATCAAGACAAAATATTTATCTGCCGTAGTCAACCATGTAAAGGGCGTAGCCTGTTCTAGTAGCGCTGGCGAGACCTTATCTGCACTGCCCGATACAAACATTACGGGGGTTTGAATTTGGCTCAGCGTCTCACCCAGCACACTACTATTGACTGGGTTGATAGCGATTACCCCTTTAATCCGAGGATCTGCCAGCTCATAACGCTGTTTCGGCAACTTCAAAGCTTGGCACTGGAGCACCAAAGCAATATTAATCGTATCTTTAAGTCGTGATCCACAATCCTGCTGAAGTTGTTCAAAATTAAGCGTTGCACCTGCTAGGGCTAGGGCTGTATACCCACCAAAAGACTGACCAATTATGCCAACTTGCTCTAGATTCAACTGCCCACGTAATACTGGATCGGAAGCTGATAATCTTTCCAGTTCATCCAACACAAACCGCACATCCAATGGGCGGTCCAGAAACTCCGTCGGCTTAGTCACATTTTTCACGCGCCCTAACAGAAGCGCTTGTAACTGGTTGGTATTGCTGCCAATGTGCTCAGGCATCACCACCACAAATCCATGGGATGCTAGATGTTCTGCTAAATAGGTATAAGAATTGCGATTGGAATTAAGACCATGGGAAATGACAACAATCGGTTTGGGCTGTGGGTTGGCGGTTTGCGGTAGATAGAGATCAACGGGGAACTGACGGGACTGCCCGGTTAGATTTGTTCGAGTCACACTTTGATCTGATAGCGTGAGGGTCGTTTTTTGCCAGGAAAATTGCCCCAGCTGAGTCAAGACAGCTCCAGTGGGGTTGCCTGTGGAACGAGTGGGGGTCTGCTTCTCTAATGCCTCAATCAAGGTATTCGTTTGCCGAATTAAACCGCGTATTTGAGAAAAAATGGCTAGCCCTTCATCCAGATCTATCTGTAGACCTTGGATGGGATAGTGCTTTAAAAAGTTCAGAACTGTCAGCCCCTTTGGATCGGCAGCAGCAACAATGATTGCGCCTCTTAGAGCATAGAACCCACCTTGATTGGATTTAGGTCGAATGACTTTGGCGATACGACGGACCATTAACTCGCCAGTATCTGAATAGAGAAATTGCGATACGGCAATGGGAGAGATGGCTAGCTTTTGCTTTAGTGCATTTTGGAGAAAGGGGCGTTGCTCGGAACTGATATAGCGAGCATAGGGAATAAAATCTTCTGTGATGCGCCCTGTTTCAGCGAAGGTCTCCAAAGACTCAACGGAGACCGATTGCTCGAAGGAGAGAAACGAGGCAAAAATGCATTCGGCACTTCTGGCAGGTTTGAGATGAGCACTAACGGACAACCAACAGGCTGAGCCCACCAATAGTCCAAATTTTGAGACACGCTTGAACATAGGGGTTTACCCTCTAAACCTTTCTCCAATGTGTTCAAGAGCATAACAAGTTTGACCCAAAAGTGGACATCCGAAGAGTGAACATCCGGGAGTATGTAGCTGGGTTGCTCTATAAATGGTTTGAGTGATGCGGTCCCCCCTTTTGTTCTGTCCAACGCGCAGGGTGGGCATTAAACGGAAAAATAGAGAAGCATGATCGATCAGAATGTCGCGAGAAGAGGATGCTCTTTTGAGCTAAGTCCTTCTTCTCGCAAGACGGTCTAGAAGTTGTAGCCCACGCCTACAGAGACGCCTAGATCGACATCATCGATAAACCCTGCATTCGCGGCTGTATTTATGGTCCACTGCTCCGCCACCGGGATGTCTAATCCTCCAGTCAAGAGCGGTCCCACATCACCATCCGTACTGACGGCTATGCCGCCACCCAGATATGGGGCCACACTAATATCTTGGTTGGCCAGTTCACCAATGCGAGTGGCTGGCAAGTCAAAAGTGACAGGAACAAGGAAGGTGGCATCATCCGTAAAATCGGTGACCACACCAGGACGGACAGAGAAGGTGTTGGTCAACCCTACCTTACTAATGACGGATAAGCTGGTATCTCCAAGGGATGTCCCGCCTAAGGCCCCTATATTAACGCCAGCACCGACATAGCTAGGCCCTCCTTGGGTACTACGACCGACCTGAAAGCCGCTGGCTTGGTCGGTATCGTTAAGTTGAGCCAGTTGGGCTGCTGAGTTGGGCTGGCTTTCATTAGCTTGGGCTGCCGTGGTCATTGCTGAGAAACCCAGCAAAACGCCACAGGCAATTGTTGCATAAGCGCTATGACGAATATTCCCTTTCATTGCTTTCCTCTTTTAATTACATTGAGAATTGAAGGTTATAGACTTGCAGGATTGGAATTATTTCCTGATTGTCTATACCTCGTATTTAACAGGTTTCTTCTTGTGTTAGCTATGGGCTAAAAGGACTATCTTCCCTGCTGGTGACTCGTCCAAAAGTTTTAGTTCAAATGTCCGAGTAGAACTGGGATGTGAATGGATGCTTTGTTGGTATTCGGGCTTTTCACTTGCAGCTTGAACTCTGAGACGCACATTTTACTGCTTAGGTTCCAACAGTAGAGTATTTATGGGGACTGGCGTCTGTTGAAGATTGTTTTGGTCTAGATTAAAGAGCAATTTGTTTCCAAAAATGTATATTTGGTGACTATTTTGTAGGGGTGAATAAGATGTTTAAAGGTCTGTTTTTTGCAGAAGATGGTGTCGTCCGAAAGGCTGAGTTTTTAGGTGAGGATTGAACTTACTGACTCACAGAATCAGTTGAGCTTTAACCTGCAGTACGCTGTGCGAATTGAAACTTCAACCCTGGCCATAAACAATGCCCCCCAATAGGAGAGGCATTGAATCAAGACTATTAAAATCAGGTGCTCATCGTTCCAGCTGTTTACAACGACGCATAAGTCTTAGTTTTGGCCAATGATCTGCATGGATGGCAGGTCGGCAAGAACACAAGGTTCATATCGACAATCCAGCGATCGCATCTGTGATTCATCACTCCTGGGGACAATCTGAAGGTCTTTGTCTCTCGACCCATCGGGCCTGGAACGCAGTAATAATCAAGGATTTCGCCTGAATGCACTTCAAAGGCAAAATCAGCCAACGTCCCTAATCGGTGGCGAGTGGTGGTCCAAATCGGTTCATCCAGTTGATAGTGAATAAAGGATGTGGATTTCACAACAAGGGAAATATTGCTGGCATAGTTCACCCAAATTCCTTCCGAACTGACAGTCTCTACCTGCTCCCAAGGGAGGGAATTAATCCCACCTTCTAATTCGCAGTAGGTCAGACCAATCACCTGGTGTAGCTGCTTGTCAATCCAGATTTGCTCAACTAGACCCAAGATTTTCCCAGTATTGATATCCCATACGGGACAGTGCAGGAGCTGAGATTGTTGAACTTGCGACACAGTTGACATACGCATGATGTTTGCCTCAACAATGAAGTGGAGTTTGGAGTAAGGCTTATGGACTGAGCTGTTGTGCGGTAGGGGAAGACGGTTGCGGTGAAGCCAAGTTAGGGTTGGGAAATAAGCCTGTGGTGTTGAACACAAGCACGGCGCTTAAGACGCCTAGAGATCCACCCAGTAAACCCGTTCTCCACTGCAACTGCGATCGCAGTTTTCGGAGTTCTAGGGCATCGTTATCGGGGTCAGCTGGGGAATTGGGGAGAGAATGGGTTTCGATGATTTCCTGGGCTGCGATCACTGGCTGAAATTTGACTTGCTCATAGAGCCAATCTGTAATGAGTTGGGGACAATTACCCCGAAACCAACGAATGCCGAAAAAGCGAAAAACGGGTTTGGTTTGGGATGCGATCGCATGACTGATACGGTTGAGCGATCGCGGCTTCACTTTCCGGTTGATCAAATTAATTGAACCAATGTCATACAACCGATCCAAGATCAGTTTGATAGTGGTAGATTCTTGCTGAGTAAGCTGTTCAAGCAAGAGCAGAATCTCATCCACAGCTCGCTGTTCTGTTTGAGAAGAGGCCAGAGTTCTGACATCAACTGAAACGGCTTCTGGGGATTGAGTGCTTTTCACAATACTCTAGGAAAAATGCAATACTCCTATTGAATCTGGATTTCATGTAAGGCGAATCGACCCTAAGTCCAAAAAGCATGGGTTACCATCATCCACATGGACTAGTCCATAGGAAGCTTGGATGTCCGTCTAGTACAACTCATGCAAAAATGTGAGCCAGTATCCTGTGTTTAATCCTCTATATCTTTGCGAGATATGTTGGCAAACTCTCCAAACCAACCTCGCTGCCAAAAAAACAAGATCAAGGATAGAGAGATCGCACCCATGACGCCCCAAACCAGAGGATATCCCCAATACCAATTCAACTCTGGCATGTTCCAGGGAGAAGCCTGGGGATTAAAGTTCATGCCGTAGATCCCGGCAATAAAGGTCAGGGGGATAAAAATGGTAGAAATCACTGTTAACGTCTTCATTACCTCATTCATGCGATTACTGACGGCGGATAAATAGACATCCATTAGACTCGCCGCTAGCTCCCGATAGGTTTCCAGCATGTCCAACACTTGGACGGTATGGTCATAGCAATCCCGGAGATAAATTTCGACGTCGGGGCTAATCAATGTACATCCATTACGAGTAAGGGTTGCCAATAATTCTCTTTGCGGCCAAATTGCCCGTCGAAGGGTGATTAAGTCCCGTTTGACTTGATGGATCTGGGACAGGGTTTGTGGAGTGGGGCGGGCAATGACCTCATCTTCCAGGTAATCGATCCACTCACCATACGCTTCTAGTATGGGAAAGAAGCCATCAATAATGGCATCTAGTAATGCATAGAGTAAATAGTCTGCACCGTTTTTGCGAATCGTGCCTTTATCTGAGCGGATGCGATCGCGGACGGGGCCAAAACAATCATGTAAGGGCTCTTCTTGTAAGGTCAATAGATAATGTTTATCTAAGATAAAGCTGATCTGTTCAATGGCTAGATCGGGCTGGCTCATGGTTGGAGCCGACTGTCTTACGGGTTGATACGGAGACTGATCTGGTGTGAGCGTACACATCTGGGTAATGATCAAAAGCTGGTCTTTGTAATCATCAACTTTGGGTCGCTGGGGGACATTGACGACGTCCTCAAGGACCAGCGCATGTAGATGGAATACTTGTCCTAATTGCCGTAAGGTCTCTTCACTCCCCAATCCCTGTACATCAATCCAGGATACGGTTTCACTTTCGAGATAGGGAATACAATCTTGAGGATGTCGAAGCTGATGGTGGGTGGCTTCAGAGGCCTGATAATCCATTAATATCAATCTGGACGGTGGCTCATCTGCGCCAATATTCAAGGTTCCTGGTACACTGCCTTGATCGTAGTTAAGGGTAAAAGAGGAAGATGAATCACTGGGCGGATGGAAGGGGAACATAAACAATAGCCCTTAACGACTCCATCCAACAATAAGAGCATCAGAGGGTAACGGGTTCAAATTACTGAAAGATTTTCTAACGTGACTGTTTTGCTAAGGCGGCTGTATGATCGCTGGCGGCTGCCCCTAATTCTTGGGAATGGTGGTGATATTGGGACTGAGGTTCGGCCATCAGAATCACAGAGCGAGAGAGTTGATCCAGGAGGGGAGCAGTATGCTTTCCTAAGTTCAACCCATTATTGATCCGTTGCAAGCGCAGGATTACTAGATCAAAATTCTTAGCCTCTCGGGCGATATCAGCAATCGGGGTTTCGCCTGCCAGTAGCTGAATCTGGAATTGGCCTGCAGCAACAGGTAATCGTGCCACTAAGGCTGCTAGCTGTTGGGTCACTCGGGCTTGGTCTCGGTCTGATGCTTTGGGATGATGAATATGCAATAGCGTTACTTGGCCTTGGTTGGTGGCTGCCAACACCTGGGCCAAGCGGAGTATCCTTAGCAACGTCGGATGGGGGTGCTCAATCGGCAATAGAATTTTCCGGAACTGAGTCGGTGACTCTATCAGCCTCGCCACTACAACAAGGCAATGGGCCATGGCTAAGACATCGTTAGGAATACTGCTGCCGAATCGAGGCCGTCGGCCCATGCCCAAAACGATTAGATTGGCCTGTTCTTCCCGACTGGCATAGCTGATGGCTTGGGCGATATGATTGGCAATCCGCAATCGAGGGGTTAATTGGGCGTTAAAGGTTTGGTTGATGTCTTCTGCCTGCTTCAGGCGGTGTTGACATTGCTGAATCGCCCGCTCTAAGGGGGGCGCATCCATATGGGAACGAGCAAATGCGATCGCAAGGGGAATCACTCGCCCCCCTTCATATCTAGCGATCAAAGCAGCTAGTTCAATTAAATATCGTTCGGTTCGGGGATTATAAACCGGCACCACAGCCGAAAAGGGGGAATGAGCTTCACTGGGTAAGGGCAACCAGTTGAAGGTTGTCGTTTGTTCTAGGGAAGTTTGTACCGCCAACTGGCGAGCAAACCGGGCCGTCACCAATGGCCCCAAGATAGAGGTGATCAGCATCATTAAGATGACGCTGTTAAACAGTTGAAGATTGATGATTTGAGCCTCATACCCCACCAATGCAGCTGCTAAGGTTGCCGCAACTTGAGGAATGGACAGGGACCACATACTCCAAAACTGTGGCCCACTGTAGCCAAACAGCAGTTTAGTCCCAAAGGACGCCAGTAATTTGGTCAATAGCAACGTACCCACCACCAAGAGCGGTAGGTGAATGGAGGCCAAAATACTGCCAAAGGCCTTGAGATCGAGTAACAACCCCATGTTGACGAAAAACATGGGGATAAACAGCACACTACCAATAAACTCGGTTTTCTCTTTGACGGGACCATCGCCAATAATGCTATTGATGGCTAATCCAGCCAAGAAAGCGCCAATAATATCTTCTACGCCAATCAGTTGAGCGACCACGGCACACAGGAATACCGACAGCATCACGAACAGAAACTGGTTGCCCTCATCCTGACCTGTCTTACGAAAAAAGTACTGCCCGAATCTCTTCAGGCCCCATAACACTGCAATCGTGTAGACCGTCAGCGAACCAAGCAACCACGCTAGCTTGAGGGTTGTGAAGTTTCCCTGGTTAATGCCTAGACAAATGGCTAAAACCACTAATGCGCCGATATCGGTAAAGATGGTGGCTCCGACGGTAATGGTGATTGCCTCATCACCGACTACCCCTAGACGTTGAACAATCGGATAGGCCAGCAAGGTATGGGAGGCCAGTAAGGACCCAATCAAGACCGCAGCCAGCCATCCCAGATTGAGACAAATCCCAACTCCGATCCCCCCCAGCATGGGCAGTAAAAAGGTTAGGGCTCCAAACGTGAGGGAGCGATTGCGGGTGCGTTGAAACTGCTCTAGGTCGATCTCTAGACCCGCGACAAACATCAAATAAATCTTGCCGATGTCCGATAGCAGTTTCATGGTCTCTGTCTCTGATTGCAGCCAGCCTAGACCGCTGCTGCCAAAAAGGACACCTGCAACTAATAATCCGACTAATCCTGGAAGTTTGAGACGCTCAAAAATGGGAGGAGTGATGAGGACGATGGCCAAAAGCAGGACAAAAGTTGTGATTGGCTCTCGTAGGGTCTGAGTCGTTGACTCAACCAGTAATAGATACATAGACGATCCTGCCTATTTAATCAGCGGTGATTCGTTGAAAATTGACGATGCGTCTCGTTGGACAACAGCCAGTTTCAAGCAGCATGCTTAGCTCACCAGATAGTCGGCGATGTCTAGCTTATGTTTTTGTAATTTACTGAATGCCGTCTTCTGGAGTTGGCGAACCCGTTCTCGACTGATGTCCATGCGACGGCCTACGGCGGCGAAAGAGAGTTCACGTCCATCGATCAAGCCATAGCGAAGGGTAAGCACTTCTCGCTGCTGAGGGGTGAGAACGCCTAAAAACTGCTGAAGGGATTCCGTCAGCGTTGTGCCAGTGACAAAGTCTTCTGGTAAAGGATCAGACGTCTCGATGAAATCGACGATAGCGTGATCTTGGTCGTCGCCGAGTTTGAGATCGATGGAAAGCGTGTGGTGCGCGAGTTGAAGATATTCTCGGACTTTTTCCGAGGGTAGCGATAGAGCCTGAGCGATTTCTGCCGTTGTGGGACTCCGGCCCAAGGATTGAGACAGTTCTCGTTGGGTTCGCTTGATTTTATTAAAGTGTTCTGTCAAATAAATCGGTAGCCTAATGGTACGGCTTTGCTCTGCGATCGCACGGGTAATTCCTTGTCGAATCCACCAGTAGGCATAGGTTGAGAATCGAAACCCTTTTTGTGGATCATATTTTTCCGCTGCCCTCTCCAATCCCAAGGTTCCTTCTTGGATCAGATCGAGAAATTCTAAGTTACGGTCTTTGTACTTTTTGGCAATGGTCACCACTAAACGTAGATTCGCCGTAATCATAGCCTGCTTGGCTGTTTGGCCCTGCTCCAGTTTTGCTGCCAGTTCCGACACTTCCAGATCGGCAGCCTTAGCCCAGTGCTCTAGAGAAGGCTCCCCTCCTGTATCCTGAGTCAACTGTTCTTTGAGAGCTTGGAGAGCCACCCTCTCTTGAACCGCTCTGCCCAACTGCAATTCTTGAGACGGGGTCAGCAAGGGGAATCGACCAATCTCTCGCAGGTAAAGACGGACATTATCTGCCATATTCTGTCTACTATTACGTTGGTGCGGGGAAGGGTGAATGGATGTTGCGGCCATGACTGTTATCTCAACTTTGATGTGAAATAGAGTTCATACGGTCAGTTTCAGTGGAAATAGAGCTTGGCATGGGGAAGTAGACCATGCCTGATTAAGATGACTGAAGCACTGCAGATGGATGAAAGTTAGACGATATTGGAATCAACGTGGGCTTTACCACCGTTTTATCTCGAACGTTATGCCGTCCCCCTATTTAAGCGGGATGTCACTCAGATGGAATCCACCCTTGGACTCAAAAAACTCCTCCTAATGGACTAGGTCTTTGGAACGTTGACGAGGGGCTGGTTGATGGATATGGTGCAAGTAGGTTTGGTTTGCCTTGGAATAAACGCTACTGAGTTGATGGCTTTTGCGGCGACTATGCACGAATCTTTACCCCAGTCCGAATTCCCCTGCATTGGTTGGCGAGAATGGGTTGTCCTTCCTGAATTAGGTATTTCGACCATCAAAGCCAAAATTGACACGGGAGCTAGATCTTCAGCGTTGCATGCCTTTGATATTGAACGATTTCAACAAGCGGGTAAAACCATGCTGCGGTTCAAAGTGCATCCTTTGCAAAAAGATGAGCGCACCTGTATCACGGCTGAAGCAGAATTATTAGAAGAACGACAAGTTCGAGACTCAGGTGGTCATACTGAACTCAGGCCAGTGATCCAAACGGAGGTATGTCTTGCCCAGTACCAATGGCCCCTCGAATTAACCCTAACCAATCGCAGTAGTATGGGCTTTCGCATGCTGCTCGGTCGTCAGGCGGTCCGTCAACGGTTTGTCATTAATCCAGGGCAGTCTTACCTTCTCTCTGCTGACCAGGAAAAATAATCAGTCTTACATCACTATGAAAATTGCGATTCTGTCTCGTCAATCCTCTCTTTACTCCACGCGACGGTTAAAGGAAGCGGGTGAAGCTAAGGGGCATGACATGCATGTGATTGACTATTTGCGATGTTTTATGAACATCACGGCTCATAAACCGAAGGTGATCTATCAAGGGAAAGCCTTGGAAGGTTACGATGCCATCATTCCCAGAATTGGGGCGTCCAAAACCTTTTATGGGACAGCAGTGGTGCGCCAATTTGAAGTCATGGGCGTCTTTTCTGCGAATGAATCCCAAGCCATCTCACGGTCGCGAGATAAGCTGCGCTGTTTGCAAATTCTATCCCAAAAGGGCATTGGTCTACCCGTCACCGGGTTTGCTCATTCAGCCAAGGATATTGATGGCTTGATTGAGAGTGTGGGGGGTGCCCCCTTAGTGATCAAACTATTGGAAGGTACGCAGGGGATTGGCGTGGTGCTAACAGAAACCCATCAGGCGGCCAAGTCCGTCATTGAAGCCTTTCGGGGGCTAGATGCCAATATCCTGGTCCAGGAATTTATCAAAGAGGCGGGAGGCATGGATATTCGCTGTTTCGTGGTGGGCGATCGCGTGATTGCATCCATGAAACGGCAAGGGGCTCCGGGAGAATTTCGCTCCAATATCCATCGCGGCGGGAGTGCCACCCAAATTAAATTGACTCCAGAGGAACGGAGTACGGCCTTGCGGGCAGCAAAAGCCATGGGCCTGCGAGTTGCGGGGGTCGATCTCCTGCGCTCTAATCATGGCCCGGTGGTGATGGAAGTTAACTCTTCTCCAGGACTAGAAGGCATCGAAACGGCCACGGATGTGGATGTTGCAGGCAAGATTATTGACTATTTGGCCAAAAATGCCAGCCCGGGCAAAACTCGCGATCGCATCAAGTACTAAACCGACAACCTGAATATGACGATTACCATTGGGGGCACGACGATTGCTCCTGGCACTGAGCAACGCATCGATCTACCCGTCGCTCGTCTGCCAACCCAAACCCTGTTGTCGTTACCCATTCATGTGATTAACGGGCATAAAGAGGGGCCACATTTATGGCTCAGTGCCGCTATTCATGGCGACGAACTCAACGGCGTGGAAATTATTCGCCAGGTTCTGGAACAGGTCACCCCACAGATGTTGAGCGGGGCATTAATCGCCGTCCCCATCGTTAATGTATTTGGCTTTATTGAACAATCCCGTTACCTACCCGATCGACGGGATCTGAATCGGTCCTTTCCTGGCACCGCCCGAGGCTCTTTAGCGTCCCGATTGGCTCACCTATTTATGACAGAAGTGGTGAGTCACTGTACCCATGGGATTGATTTACACACCGCCTCTCATCATCGAGTCAATCTCCCCCAAATTCGGGCCAATCTCGATAATCCCGAAACCTATCGTTGTGCCCAAGCCTTTGGTGCGCCTCTGATGATGCATGCCATCACCCGAGATGGGTCTTTGCGGCAAGCAGCGGCTAAACAAGGAATCTCTGTCCTCCTGTTTGAAGCAGGAGAAGCACTTCGTTTTGATCAAACAGCCATCCAAGTCGGAGTGAATGGTGTACTTCAGGTAATGGAAACACTGGACATGGTTCCCCCTACGGTGCGGACCAACACCCATACACCCACCGTGGAATCGAGGACCAGCAAATGGGTCAGAGCCGCCCAGAGTGGCATGCTGCATCTACAGATCGAACTGGGCCAAACGGTAACTAAACGCCAAAATTTGGGGTTTATCGCCGATGCCTTTGGAGATACTCAGCGTAAGGTGCAAGCGCCCTGTCATGGCATGGTAATTGGCTACACCCAAAATCCCCTTGTCAATCAGGGAGATGGCATTGTACATATTGCCATGATTGAGGAGACAGATTAAGACTCCTCCTCTTTTTCTAAGGGAAGGAGAACCGTAACCGTTGTTCCTTGATCGACGACACTATCGATTTCAATCTGCCCCCCATGCAGTTCAGTACAGAGCTTAGTAATCGCCAATCCTAACCCCGTGCCTGAAATGCGCCCGACATTGGTCGCCCGCTGGAACGGCTCAAATAACTGGGCTTGGTCTTCAACCGGAATGCCAATACCTTGATCCGTTACGGCCATCATCACCTGAGTTGAGGCGACAGATAGGTGTAAGCGCACGGTACCCGATTCAGGGGAATATTTAACGGCGTTGGACAATAAGTTGGTCAAGATATAGGTCAGTAGCTTCTGATCCAAAAACATCGGCTGTAGCGCAGCCAGTTCTTGATCAATCTCAAGTTGAAGCTGACCGTTGGCCCTTGAGCTATGCTGTGTTTCCTCAACTAGTCGCCCACAGAATTGAATCAGGTCCAGAGGGACAGGCTCAAAGCTGAGTTTGCCGACCCCCATACGCCCCATAATCAAGACATCATCCACTAAAGAAACGAGGCGCTTAATGGCGTCGCGAATACGTTGAAAAAACTCTTTTTGCTTTTCAGAAGACAGGCGATGGGTGTCATGATCGATCAGCTGCAAATAGCCCGAAATCACCCCTAACGGATTCCGAAATTCATGGGACACCATGGATACAAACTGGGATTTTAAGCGATTCAGCTCTTGCAGATCCTCGTTGGCCGTTTTCAGTTGAGTATTGGCTTGCTGTAGGTCTTGACTAAGCTTTCGAATACGCAATAGAGTCTCCACCCGAGCCTGTAGCTCTGCGAGTTCAATGGGAGCCGTCAGAATCTCTTCAATCCCTTGCCAATAGCGTGGGGGGAGGAGATTCACCTTGTCTTTGGCAACGATTAACAGCACGGGGAGCAATACAGGGTGTTGTGAGGTGCGGCTTTGCTGGATGGCCTGCCAATACTGTTCCAAAGCAGGACCATCGACCAGTAGCAAATCGAAAGGTTGCAGGAGGTCCTGTTCTCTAGTGATCGAGAGAATCTGATAATGGGGGGCTAATTTAGCAGCGACGATGTCTCGATTGGCAGAACGAGACAACAACAACAGGATACGGGCCATCTTCGGAAACTGAGCTGCGATTAAACGGCTTAGATCAAATTCGCAGCGCTATACTGCTCTAGAATTATCATCGCGCAAATCCATCGATTTGCTGGGCTCGTGAGTAAATCTTCCCCCAAAACTCGTGCAAGTAAGACTCGGTTATCCACTGGCATTGAAGGGCTCGATACCATTCTTTATGGGGGGCTAATTGCCAATCGGGCTTACTTGGTGAGGGGCGGCCCCGGCACGGGAAAAACCACCTTAGGACTCCATTTCCTGACGGCGGCGTCCAGTCGCCAAGCGTCTCTACTGATTTGTTTTGGCGAACCTGGTGGCCAAATTTTGGACAGTGGGACGGATATGGGCCTGAATTTAAAATCGTTGCACTGTCTCGACTTGAGTCCTGACTCTGCCTTTTTTACTCAGACACAAACCTACGATTTTTTCAGCCCAGCGGAAGTCGAGAAAGATCCCATTACCCAGAAAATTGTCGATCAAGTGACGCAACTGAAGCCGAAGCGGATCTTTGTGGATTCGATGACGCAGTTTCGCTATATCACTGCCGATGAATTCCAATTCCGCAAGCAGGTTTTAGCCTTTGTCCGCTTTATCCTGGAGCAAGGAGCCACGGTTCTGTTTACGTCAGAAAGTAGCCCCAATACGCCGGATCATGATCTGCAGTTTATGAGCGATGGCGTGATTAATCTGGATATCACGCCCCATCGACGCACCATCCATATTTCTAAATTTCGCAGCTCGGGGTTTCAGACGGGCCATCATTCACTGCGATTGGATGTACAGGGAATGACGGTCTTTCCTAAGCTATTACCCGAAGCCTATAAACGAGATTTTCAGCCCGAACCGCTGCCGTCGGGGATTCCATCCTTGGACAAAATGCTGTGGGGTGGCATTGAACGAGGCATGGTAACTCTCTTTCGCGGACCCAGCGGGGTGGGCAAAACCACGATTGGCCTCCAGTTTATGAAGGAAGCAGCCAGCCGCATGGAACGCTCGGTGGTGTTTACCTTTGAAGAAGATGTAGAAGTGATTCTGCGTCGCTCTGAAAAGCTCAAGATTCCAGCGAGAGTGATGGTAGAACAAGGCTCCTTGGCCATTGTCAAAATTGAGCCCCTGCAATATACCCCCGATGAATTTTCGAGTGTGGTCCGTCATGAAGTCGAAGAGAACCACGTTCGCATCGTCATGATCGACAGCGTCTCGGGCTATAGCCTTTCTATGCAGGGGGAAGATTTTCTCACCCATCTTCATGCTCTATGTAAGTATCTGGCCAATATGGGCGTGGCCGTGATTTTGATTAATGAGACCGCCCTATTAAATGAGGATGATAGCTCCACCGACGATAGCTTTACCTACTTGGCCGATAACCTGATCCTGTTGCGGTATATCGATCGCCATGAAGATGGCAAGGTCGAGTTGCGCAAGTGTATCAGCGTGATTAAAAAACGACTGAGTGACTTTGAGAAAACATTGCGAGAGCTAAAAATCACCCGCTATGGGGTGGAAGTCGGCCCTCCCCTAACGGGATTACAGGGTATTTTGGAGGGCGATATTATCAAGTCTGACGAGGACGAAGATTAATTAGTCATCCCTAAGGGTGATCGTCACCGATAAACTCAAAAGCTATGGTTCCGCTAAGAAAAAGGTTCTGAAAGGCATCGATCACAGACAAGATAAAGGATTGAATAACCGATCGGAGAACTCGCATCGACCGACAAGGGTAAGGGAAAGGCGAATGGGACGCTTCAAATCTCCCGACCATGCTCAACGTTTTCTCTATGCTTTTGAACTGATACGAGGATATTTCCACCCCTTTCAACATCAACAATTTGCACCTAACTTTAGAGATACGCTGAGTCAGCGATTTGACAACTGGCGTGAATTGACGGGTCTGAGCGTCGCTGCATAAATCTCCATCTTGAGCCTATCGTTGAAAAATAGTGCCTAGTTCTTGCGATTGGCCTTCCACTAGAGGCGAAGGAAAATCTAAAGTGGAATAATAGACTTTCCTTCGCTTAAATTGGAGACTTGAATACAACGATTCGTATTTAGTTGGCTTAGGAGTTGTGGCTAGCCTCTAGTGCAGCCTGTGATGTTTCCCCTTTATCTAGAAGGTTGACTTTGACAACTTTATTCTGTTCCTCTTCAACTTTAGGTAGCGTAAGGGTAAGAAGACCTTGCTCAAACGATGCCTCAACTTTGGTGTTTTGAATAGCAATAGGCAGTTTGCTGGCTCGACGAAAGGGACCATAATTAATGTCTGAGAATAACCGCTTGGTTCCTTCCTTCAGGTCTTCAGGGTGACGTTCTCCAGCGATAGAGATAGATTCACGAGTGGCTTGGATATCTAAGCTGTCTGCTTTAACACCGGGTAAATAAGCTTTGAGAATCAGGGTATCGCCAGTGTCCCATAGCTCCACGGCTGGTGCCCAACTCGGATAATTTGAGGATTTGCCTGTATCGGTAGCACCCTCAAAAAGGTGATCGAGTTGTCTACGAACGGTATCAATTTCTTCAATTGGGTTCCAGTAATTAATCATCATATGATTTTTACCTCACAGTTACTTGCAATCGAATAGCGAAAACAACCGCTTTCTTTGTGTTAAATCTAATATGCAATATCTGGCCTTCGTTGAGAACCTTGAGAACCCCACCTTCCTTGTCGAGAAAACCCTACATATTTGGCAATAAATTATGAAGTATTAACCTTCAGAAGGGCTGATTTTTGGAGTAAGTTCTTCCCAAATTGATTGAAGATACTGAGATTGGCGGTTAAGTTGATAATTCCATTAAATGGGTAGGCAAACCTTAAACTGACTGCCTTTGCCTAAGGTGGAATGGACTTCAACCGTGCCTTGATGGGCTTCGACAATTTGGCGAACCAGATTTAGTCCCAGGCCATTACCCGAATAACGATGGCTGCCCTGAAACTCCCGTTCAAAGACAATGGGTTGTTCCGCTTTTGAGATGCCACAGCCTGTATCTTCGACCTGCAGGTGGATGACTTCATCTTTTCTGTCTAAACCAATCTGGATATGACCGTTATCGGTAAACTTGATGGCATTGCCCACGAGATTGGTCAGTACGCGCCGCAGCTCTATCCGTGCCCCGGAGACCGGCAACGCTTTCTTTTTACCCTTCACTTTGAGGGCTAGGTCTTTGGCTTCGGCGAGGGGACGCAGCTCTTCTATCACCGACTCCACCAGTTCTTTGAGGTCAAAGGTGGTGTAGGCAAGGGCTTTTTGACCCGCTTCATATTTGTAAATTTCTAGGAGGGTATTGGTCATTTGCAGTAAGTCAAAGTTGCTGCCCTGCATCGTAGTGATAACCTCCTGGCAGGGAGCTGGCAGTGCGCCATATTTGCCCCGTTCTAGCAGGGTAAACATCCGATCAGCTGCGACTAGGGGTGTCCGCAAATCATGGGTGAGGCGATATACAAATTCCTCCCGCATGGCGGTCATCTGCTCCCGCTCATCGATACTATGCTTTAAGCGCAGTAAAGAGCGGACTCGGGCCAGCAACTCCGTGACTTCGACGGGTTTACGGATAAAGTCATCGGCTCCAGCGTCTAAACCTTCCACCACATCGGATTCGGCCTGGGCCGTAATCAGCAAAATGGGAATAAAGGGTAAGCTCTTTTGCTGGCGAATCTGCCGTGTCAGTTCGATGCCATCCATCCCCGGCATCATCACATCGGAAAGCACGAGATGGGGGACGGAGACTTGGAATTGCTCCAGGGCCACTAAGCCATTTTCCGCAAGGCTGACCTGGTATCCGTCCGTTTCTAAAACCGTCTGGATAAAGCACAGGTTTTCATAGGCATCATCGACCACCAGAATATGGTCGGGCTGATCCTGGGGAGGCGTTGACAGGCCGTTCATGGGAGCGTCTAGAAAGGATGTGGCATACTGAGTGCGGATGCCATCAGTGTATCGGACAACCTTAGATCTGCGCGTCAGCCCATTGACCTAAGCCTTTTGACTCTGCCATGTCCCTAGACTCGATTCGGATTGTTATCGTTGAAGACCATACCCTAACGCGGATGGGGTTGTTAGGGGTATTAGAGGAGCAAGACAATATAGAAGTGGTAGGCGAAGCGGCCACTGGCAGGGATGGATTGAAGCTCCTGCAAAAGACCCAGCCCGATGTGGCGATTGTAGATATTGGCTTGCCGGATCTAGATGGAATTGAACTGGTGCAGCAGTTTAAGCAGGGCCAGTCAGAGGAAGCTAAAGCGAAGACCAAGATTCTGATCTTGACAATGCACCACCAGGACGTTGAAGTCCTCGCTGCTTTTGCGGCGGGTGCAGATTCCTATTGCGTCAAAGATGCTGAACTAGAGCAGTTGATTGAAGCCGTGAATACGACGGCGGAAGGCCATTCCTGGATCGATCCTGCGATCGCAAGTATCGTCCTCAAACAAGTTCGTCAAACCCCGAATGTCAGTGAGCAATCCACATCAGAGGTCGTGACTATCCAAGGTTTAGATCCTGAACAGGTCAAACTCCTGCAAACCTACCCGCTGACAGAGCGGGAGCTAGAGGTCCTAGAGCTGATTGTGGGTGGCCATAGCAATACAGCGATTGCGGAATCCCTCTTTCTGAGCATTGGGACCGTGAAAACCCATGTCCGCAATATTTTGAGTAAGCTTTGTGCTTGCGATCGCACCGAAGCAGCGGTGAGAGCCCTGCGGTCTGGCTTGGTTAAGTGATGGGGGCGGGAAAGGTACAGCACCTTTCCCTGAATTAACGCTAGTTCCAGTTACCGACCATCGTGAAAGAAGACCAATAGTAGGGATGGGTAAAATCCACCTCACCCCGCTCACCGAAAATTGCAGGCAGGGCCATTTGAGTGCCGTCCGCTAACATCAGTTGACCATCATCCGTAATCCGTACTTGACCGTTCAACATTGCCATTTGGGCTTGCCGTAAGGCCGCTGACTTAATGGGAGCCGTTTTCAAACTCTGATAAAATCCCGTCATCAGTCCCAGTGTCCCTTCATCACTGACATACCAAAGACTGCCCAAGGCTGACTTCACCCCCGATTGAATCGCGAGCCCCGTAAAGCCTAACTCCGCATCGGTATTGCCCAAGGCCGTCTGGCAGGCACTTAACACCAATAGTTCGACCGTGGGTGTATCACTCCACTTGGATGCGGTGGCCACTTCCCGCAGCTCTTTCAAACTCAGCTTTCCATCCCACAGTTGGATATAGGACTGTTCAATATTGCCTGACTTAAACTCGGCATGAGTGGCCAAGTGGATAATGTCAAACTGCTGCTGTTGAGTCAGCTTCTTCAGATTGGCCAGGGTGACATCGGGATCTAAGTAGGCCGATCCCTGCCAAATATTGTTGGTAAGCGCAGGAATTTCCACGGCAACCGAGGGCAATGGGGATTGTCCCTCTACTTCCTTGGTAATCCCCATCCCCAGCACCTGTTTGCCCTGAATGGGTGCATAGCGAGTGTCCGTTAAGCTAAAGCTCGGAATAAGAGCAATATTGTACTGCTCGACCAAAAACTGTTGACCATCATGCAGAGCAGCTAGGGGGAGCGATCGCAAGCCCGTATCCATGGCAAATACGAGCGTATCAATCTTTTTCTCCTCCAATTCCTCTGCCAGCGGCGCAATCATCCATTGATGGAGCTGCTGGGCTGACTGTAAGTAGCTGGTCGATTTGAAATCCACCGGATCGCTAATCTGGCGCTGAAAATCCTCAGCGGTCTGGGCAACCTTTTTCACCGTCGCCTCTGGGACTTTCTTGAAGGTGACATTGGCATTATTGCGATCATCAGCACTCGGGGCGCTTTGCCCAATCTGAATAGGGGTTGCAGCGGCCAGTTTGATCCCTATGGGAGAGTGGCTCACTTCAGAATCCCCTTGACTCGCCGTTACCAAAATTACCTGTAACCCTTCAGCTGTCTGGATCACATACACCAAGGCTGGATTGGTATTGGTCGCACGGGCTAACTTCTTTAACTCCTGAGAAATGTCATTACTCGACGCAATTTCACCAAAGAAGGGACCAAATTTAGTTGCATATGCGCCGGCAAAGCGGGTCTCAATGGCAGAGATATCACTGGGAGCCGTGGGGATAAGACGTGGATCTAATGTATCCACTTCGGGAATAGGATTGATATCAGATTGGCTGGGTGGCTCAGTTGGAACCGTAGGCGGAGTCTCAATAGGCGGAGTCTCAACAGGGGGAGTCTCAACAGGGGGAGTCTCAATAGGCGGAGTCTCAACAGGGGGCGTAGTCGGCGGTGGTTCATTCGGAGGTCCACCAGGTGTCGGTTGGGCATAGCTGGGCACGGTCCAACCATGTATGGATAGCAGGACCACTGCCGCCATTCCCGTTTTGAACAGCCGTATCCAACGCATGTGTAAACCCTTTATATCCTTCACGATGTTTAATCCTTTCGTTATCTTGAGGCGGTTGATCTGCAATTTTTAAACCTGATTTAGAAGCTCAGGGCATAGCCGATGCCCACAATAAAACGAACACCATCTCCGGCAGTGCCAGTAATATCCGTTATCGCTGGAGTGATAATGATGGGCACTTGTTGAAACGGTCGTAAGGACACGCCCAAACTCAGATCCTGTCCAGACCACTCCGCAATCACATTCATCGGATCAACAACGCGAACTGCAAGACTGCCAAAAATACCAGGCGTGTCACTATCGTTGATAATATTGCTTTCCGTTCGATAGCGACCTGTGCCTGCACCCGCTGACACGTAGATGCGGCTCAATAAATCCTTCGTATTTTCCTTAAGAACAAAGGTTTTCGTAACCACACCATAGGGGCTGGGGCCATTGACATCGCCATTCCCCCAGCCAAGGGCATCGTTGACACCCACCGCGACGGCAAATAGATCAGGAAGGTGACGGTGAAGTTTGAAGCTGATAATCCCCCGATCGAAACTATCCAGATCGGTTAAAGCGACCCCCACATCTAGTCCCACATATTTACGCGCATCTCCTAGACCAAAGCCAACGCCAAAGGCACCATCGGCACTATCCGTAAACCGTGTACGGTGTTGTATCCCCAAGCCAACAGACGCTTGTCGCCAAGACTTCCCATAGGCGGAAGGGGTCAAAATGCTAATGCTTGGACTGTAGATCTTTTTTGGGGTTAACACCTCTTGGCGCAGGTCTAGAGGGGCTTCATCGGGGATGGTCGGTTGCGTTCGGAGGCTGGGGCGACGGCCAGCGGACTCCGTGGCGTTTGGTGCCTCGGGTACCTGCCCTAGTCTGTCCGCTAGTGCCTGAGGATGGGCAGGAATAGGAGGACGGTGATCGAGATCTACCCGGTTTGCATTCGTAATAGCCCGTAATTCAGATGATGATGGACCATTGTTTGAAATAGTAGATTGAGAACTCGTTTTAGGGAGGAAATTGGCATTTTCTTGGCGCGATATTTCAGAGTAGATCAAGTCTAGCTTGACTGCTGAGTCCGACTCAGGATTCTGATTTAAAGGCTGTTCTATTGCTTCTGTTTGCAGGGGTAAATGATGGGACTTGTGGGTTCGATTGACTGGAGTGGAGCGTGCCGGGTTGGGGAATAAATTGCTCAAATCATCCCCTACAAAGGAAGAATTTAAGGGTGAGTCTCCTGGAGAGGGAGTCGTCAATTCTAAACCTTGAGAGCTGGGAGAAGCGGCACTTTTAGATATCTGTTCAGCAGAGACAATCTGATGTTGGAAGGATAGGCATATCGATACAGTAAGAAGGCTAAGCTGGCTAATAAAAGAAGGCTTAAACGACATAACATTACCCAGAGATAAGCTCAATAAACAACAACCCTCTTGTGCAGATAGGGGATAATTAAGTCATCACTGATTGAAGCATATGTGTTGAACCGTTTGGCATAAATATTCACGAAAAATAATTAAAATGAAGTCAGTGGATAAATTTTAAAAACCATGAAAGAACAGTCAGAGAGTAACCTTGTTTAAGACGCTCTGACTGTGAAGAAACGATACCAATCTGCTGACAGAAAAATCACTCTTAGTCAGCAGACGTTAGCTCAGCTTGTGCTGCCGTTTATTATTCGGGTGTCTCACTGGGGGGGAGTGTTTCGCTAGGAAGCGTGGGTTCGCTGCCGCCAATCGCAGACGGTGTTTCAATCGGTGCCCTTTCATTTAAGAGTCGTTCAAAGTTAATGACCTCTTTGGTCGGCCGTCGAGGTCCGCGACGAATGCTGGAACGATAGTTAAATAATTGACGGAGGACTCGTGTGGGCTGATCGCCACGTTCGAGGGTGATTAGTAATCCCTGATCAATGCAGTCCCCTTGCTTCTCAGAAATACAAATTACATTGTAGTTATTCAGCGTGCCCGTCGAGACAAACCGCAGAAGGCGCTGATCCGAAAACTGCTGAAACCGCTGAGTGACCGTCTCGCACCGTCGTGTAGGCGACCAGCTAGAACCAAAATAGTTACTTTCCCACACAATTAGCTCAATCACACCGCGCTCTGTATGAGCTACGGTGGATAATTTATCGGCCTCGTTTTTGCACTCGTAGCGAATTTTAGGTTTAACCGGCTGATCCGGTGAAATTCCTGGCTTGATCTGGGGAGAGGTCGCTTTTTCTGCGGTAGGTGGTACAGCTGGTGAGGTAATATCAGACCCCCCTGGCTCAGCTACGGGCGGCACCATTGGCGGGGTAATACCAGATGTACCCGGCTCAGCAGAAACACCTGCAATATGGACCACGGGGGTCAGGCTGGCGGCCAGTACAAGAGAGGTGAAGAGAACGTTAGACATAGAATTCATTGCAATACCTTGAAAGTCGTTGTCACTAGAAAAATCACCCGCATACAGATCAAGAGCGGTTCAACAGCAGTGAGCTAGGGTTAAGTGAGATCGCTGGTTAATGGCATAGGCAAAGGACCTTATTCCGAACACAATGGACCTGGACAAATAGGGACGACTTCTTTGGGCGGTGGATCTGGATGGACTGGAGGCGGTGCTGGGCGTGGGGCTTGATAGGCGGGTGGGCGTTGACGTGGGGGTTGTGGAGCTTGATAGGTTGGGCGGCGCGGCTGACGAAGGGGAGGAGCAGCACGCCAAGCAGGGGCTGTCGCTGTTTGACGGGGTGGCTGCCAGACGGTTTTAGGGGCCGGGCGGCGTGCGATCGCAGTTTGAGCCTCTTTCTGAACCTGATCGGCTCTCTTCTTCCAGTATTCGGGGGTCTTGATGGGTTTGACGGTTGCGATCGCATCCTCAGCTCGCCCTTCTTTTAAGGCTTTCTGGGCCGTTTCGATCTTTTGTTGATGGACGTTGTGCTGGGTTTGCCACTGTTTGGCATCCCGCTGGGCCTGCGACTTAACAACGCTGGTGGATGGAATTTGCTCTACCCAAGCGAGGGCCTGTTCCAAATCGCCTTTGACGGTATAACGGGTGCGGGCATCTTGGAGCAAACGGGCCGACCAGGTATCCAGTTTTTGTTGTGCTTGCAGGTGGTACGTACTTTGATCCGACACCTTCGTAATCAGTTGCACCGCATCTGCGAACTTATTTTGTTCAGCCAGTTGCGTCGCCTGCCCCAAATAGCACTTAGATAGCGGGTTTAGCAGTTGCTGGTTGGCATTCACAGAAAGGGCTGATTCTCCGAGATCAATACATTCAGAATACTTGGCTTGCCCCCATAACTGATTTAGCTGAGCCGTGGTCTGACCGATCGGGTTAGAACTCCACAGCATAAAGCCCCCAATTCCAGCCCCCACCAGTGCCGTAGACGGGAGCAGAATCTTCAGTAGTCTGCGTGACTTCTGGTTCGCATGACTTGCTTCATATACCGGAGCCGTCCCCTTTTCAGGCGGTGCCTGGATATTGGTTGGTTGTTCGTTGATTACCTGGGTCTGCTCGGACGGTGCCTGCGCTGAAGATTGATAAATCGTGGGCGGCGGTTCAGCCATCCCTGGCACGCCATCCTCTATCGCAGGGATAGCAGCAGTTGGATCGGCTGGAGAAATGCCATTGGGGTGAGGTGCTGAAGCCCCCAAAGCCTCTGGTGTCAGCGCTTGCAAGTCCGTTAACACCGCTTCCACCGATTGATAGCGCCTTCGGTAGTCTCGGCGCACCATCTTAGTCAAAATTTGAGCGAGGGCGGGACTGACCTCGGCCTTATCCTGCCAGAGAATTTCATCCTCTTCACTCCGTTCAAAGACAACGGGGCGAACGCCCGTTAATCCATAAATGCCAATGGTGCCCAAAGCATAGATATCGCTGCTGATATGGGGCTTTCCTCGGATTTGCTCATCTGGCATATATCCAGGGGTGCCCACGGCAATCGTGGTTTCTGCAACCTGAGTTTGGTCTCGACTAATTTGCTTAACCGCACCAAAATCGAGAAGAAATACGGCCTGATCAGAGCGTTGTCGAATTAAGTTATCGGGTTTAATATCTCGATGAATGACGCCCAACTGATGGACAAACTTGAGAATCTCTAAGCATTCTTCTAGAAAAGACGTGACCTTCGATTCTGGCCACCGTTTATCGGGACTCAGTTCTTGGGCAATCGACGTCCCGTCAATAAACTCTTGCACCAGGAAAAAATCCTGTTCTGCTTCAAAGTAGGACAAGAGCTTGGGAATACGGGGGTGACTGCCTAAATTTCCCAGAATCCTGGCTTCTTGCTCAAAGAGACGCCGAGCAATTTCCAGAAATTTAGGATCATTGGAATCGGGCTTCAGCTGTTTGATCACGCACTTGGGGTGATCCGGTTGATAGGTATCTTGAGCTAGGTAAGTGGTCCCAAATGACCCTTGAGCTAAGGTTTCTAGTAATTGATATCGATATGCTATGACTGGTTCCGTCATCTCAACCTTTAACCCCAAATATCACGCTCAATGCAATCCATCTTTTAAGTGTGTCACCCCCAGGACACTGCAAGCATTACAAGTTTGTATTGCTTGGGGCTGTTCACTGATGTCGCCATCTCCGTACAGCTAGAGCTCCCCCGAATCTGCCCTATCTTGTGGTTGCCTCATCGTCATTAAGACTGGCATGGCGGCTGAAGAGTTGCCTTGAAACATCAATTTAAAACAGTTCAACCCGTTGGCAATAGTGTATCTGACCCCAAAGATCAGCATTGTGATTTGCATCAACCGTGGATAGATTGACCCAGATGAACATCAAAATTCACTCCATTCACTTATCTATCCCCTGCCACAGAATTACGCAGCGATCCGATCGGCTCAGCACTGCAAGGGGAATGGGGAGCTGGCATCAAGCCCAGCGATTAGACTGCAGTTTGCCCCTCTCACCCCTGGCGTTTTCCTGGGAAAATTTATTAAAATTGACAAGCATTCTACGCCAACTGAGGTCTCGCCTTGTCCGTTTCTGTGCGATTTATGCCTGACAATATTACGGTTGAGGCTGATATTGGTGAACCTTTGTTAACGGTGGCGGAGCGAGCAGGTATCGAAATTCCCACCGGCTGCTTAATGGGCTCCTGTCATGCCTGTGAGGTGGATATTGAAGAAATTGGAGAGCTCTGTTCTTGTATCTCCTCGGTTCCTCCTGGTTATGCTCAATTGACGATTAATTTGTTTTCCGATCCAACCTGGTGATTAAGCAGGGGTTTGGGGAATCACCTTGGCCACCTCTGCGGAAATAAACGGAATCAGTTGTTCGTTATCGCTGGCTTGTTTGCCTTCCGTAAACACCACCAGCAGATACGGGTGGCGATTGGGCAATTCGATATAGGCTGCATCATGACGGACGGTGCTGGTCCAGCCTGCCTTAGACCAGACCTGAGTGTCTAGCGGGACGCCGCCCCCAATAAAGCCAGTCACCTGATTTTCGGGATCGGCTGCCAACACCTCTGGATCAAGATTGCGGCGCATGAGGTTGAGCATGGCTTGCGATCGCACCGCCGATACCGATACCCCACCCACCATACTGTGCAAGAGCCGAGCCGTTGCCTCCGTGGTCAGCCGATTGCGGTTGGCGCGATCCTCGCCGACAAAAGCCTGTTCCCGGCCATAGGGGCCATCCCCCCAGGTTTTTTGGTTGGCATTCATCGTGCTCAGTTCAGGCCAGTCCAGGGACTGAAAGTAGCGATTGACGATATTGCGCTGGTGCTGCCAGGTTTTAAAGGGTTCTGGCGGCAGTTCGGGGCCACTGGTGGTGCCCGTCAACATATCCATCACTAACCCCGTGGCATCGTTACTAGAGTCCACAATCATGTCCTCCATCGCCCGTTCCAGTTCAGGAGAAGGCTGCATCATGCCTGTTTCTAGCCATTCATGGGCCGCCACCAGATAAAACAGTTTGACGACGCTGGCCGGATAAATGCACTCAACGCCCCGATAGCTAAATCCCCGCACTGGATATTGCCAAAATTCCTGGGGACTGACGCTTCCTCCCGTATTGGTGATAAAGGGCGGATCATAAACCAACCAGGTCAGGGCTAATTGATTCGGGGCTAACCAGGGAAATTGAGCCCAGACTTGATCTAAAATCGCTTGGCCTTGGGTTTGGAGCTGATCGTCAGGCTGAAAAAAAGACATAGGGATTGAATCACAGGGAGCGGACAGAGGGCAATATTTACAGCAGACTATCACCATTGGCGATGTCTAGGTGAAACAATGCGCGATCGAGGGCTTGAAACTTAGCCCATCCGATTCCTAAATTGCTATTTTTCCTCTATTGTTGAAATATTTCTTCAAGTGTGGTGACCATTCTGGGGTCAATTCAGGGCAAACTCTAGAAGAGAGTCGAAATTTAGAGGACAATTTTGAATGTTCGACCTGGGCATTGACAAATAGCCGCTCAAATTTAGACTGTTATTTTCAGCCCTTACTCATTAGTGGATGTAGGAGTTAAGCGTGGCAGGTCACAAAATCTTAGTGATTGACGACAGTAAAGTCATTCGTATGCGCGTCCGGGATATGCTGCCGGAAGGTGACTTTCAG